>NC_013037.1:4942500-5057500 GCF_000023125.1 Dyadobacter fermentans DSM 18053 | reverse complement strand
GGTTGGCGATCGTTGTGAAGCGGCCGCCGGTAATTTTAAGCGGCTTCTCGTCGATAGGAAGCGCCGAAATGTCGGTGATCTGATCGAAGTCCCAGATGATGGGCGCATTCATATCTACATTGCCGTTTTTATCAGCCACGAAAATGTCGGTTTGCGGAGATCCGTTATTTTGGTTGAGCCCAAACCGGATGTATTGCTTTACGTTCGCATTCGTGACGGTAATCAGGCAGGGGCCGGGGAGCGAGACGCCGATCTTCGACTGGTTCCTTTTTAATGTAGTAATCTTTTCCGGCTTGAAAGGCTTCATGGCCGAGCTCACCGTAAACACAGGCGCATTGCGGTTCTCCACATCGGTATCATCGATGATCAACGCCGCCTTGCCGAAATCGGTATCCGTGCGGATGATCGCCGTGCGTTCCTTACCGCTAATGTAATACGTAGCACCGTCTTCCGCCTTAACACGCAGGCCGTGTAAGTTGGCAATTGCGTGAGTCGCCGCAATCGCATCGATATCGTCTGCTTTTCCGTCGCCTTTTGCGCCAAAATCGCGGTAACCGACGCGTCCCGCTTTTTTGAACTGCTGCACTTTCTCCGGCGAGATGCTCACATGCAGTTGCCCGTTCTCCGTATGCACGCGCGTTTCGCCTCTTTCGGTGACAATGACTACATCTTCCTTTGGCTTCGTTTCCTGCGCTTTGGCAGACAATACCAGGAGAATCATGCTCAGTATCAGCGTGTATTTCATCGTCAGGGTTCAGATTGGTGGCTATCTGTTCAAAGAAGTTTGCAAGATGTCCATACCGTACCCAACAGGATTTTTTCCCAACTTTTGAGATACTACATTGCGTATAGTGATAGTACTACATTTGAAAGCACTTTTTGTAGGGGATGGAAAGATACAATTTCGTCAAAGTATTTTGATAAAAATTAAGTCACTTAACGTTTCCTAACCTTACTATGAAAGAAAATTCCATGAAGTGTTTTAAGTGGATGGGGCTCTGGCTCGCTGCGGCAGTTTTGCTCGTGCCTCCCATCAGCTTTGCCCACACCCTAACAAACCCCATTGCAGCCGTTGCCGACAAAGCGGTAACGGGAAAAGTATTGGACGCTCAGGACGGGCTGCCCATCCCCGGCGTAACGGTGGTCCTGAAAGGCACCACCACCGGAACCACTACGGACGCCGACGGCGCCTACCAGATTTCTGTCCCCGGCAACGAGTCGGTTCTCGTGTTTTCGGCGGTGGGTTTCCTCACGCAGGAAAAAGTGGTGGGCAATGCGTCCATTCTCGACATCCGGCTTGCCAGCGACCAGAAAACGCTGGACGAGGTGGTAGTGGTAGGTTACGGAACGCAGAAAAAACGTGACCTTACAGGTGCCGTTTCGCAGATCGCAACCGCAAAACTGGAAAACGAAAACCCCAACTCGGTCCAGGATATCCTGCGCGGCAATGTGGCGGGCCTGAACGTGGGCATGTCTCCCTCGGCGAAGGGCGGCGGTAGTTTGCTCGTGCGTGGCCGTAACTCGATCAACGCGGCCACAAGCCCGCTCCTCGTCCTTGACGGCGCGATTTACTATGGCGAATTGTCGGATATCAATCCCAATGACATCGAAACGATCGACGTTCTGAAAGATGCCAGCTCAGCGGCCGTTTTCGGGTCCAAAGCAGCAAGCGGCGTTATCCTCATCACCACCAAAAAAGGAAAGGAAGGCAAAGCACGAGTGAACATCAACAGTAATGTGGGTATTGGTAATGTTTCCAAAAATCAGCCCGTGCTGGGCCCGGACGAATTCGTTGCCTGGCGTGGCGAGGTGATGAAGAACATCAATGCTTCCTACAAGCCTCACCAGTTCGACAACCCGGCCAATCTGCCTTCGGATATTACGCTCGATCAATGGCTTGCCTACGACAAGTCTTCCGGCGACCCTACGACCGTCTGGTTACAGCGCCTGGGCATGCAGCCCATCGAAATCGAAAATTACAAAGCCGGCCGCAGCGTGGATTGGTATTCAAAAGTATTCCAAACGGGGCTGCGCCAGGATCACACGGTGAGCCTTTCGGGCAAGAAGGAGGCTGTCAGCTATTTTATGTCGCTGGGTTATCTCAACAACGAAGGCATTATCACAGGCGATAAATTCTCCACGGTCCGCGGCCGCATTAACCTCGAAGGCCAGGTGACCAAATTCCTTTCGGTGGGGATTAATACGCAGTTTGCCGACCGCGACGAGAGCTCGGTGCCGGTGGACTACGGCCTTGCCCGCATTCTTTCCCCCTGGGGCTCCGAGTTTAATGAAGACGGTACGTACAAATGGCGGCCCAACAACGAGGCAAGCGGCGGGAACCACCCCTACTATGCACGCCAGTTCATCGACCGCAAGCATCAGATCACCACCTTCAACTCCACGCTCTACGGGAACATCACGCTGCCGTTCGGCTTCTCTTTCCGCGTGAACTTCACACCGCGCTACGAATACTACGACCGCTATAACCATGAATCCGCCTCGCATGCCGAATGGGCTGCCGTGGGTGGTACGGGATCACGCCAGAACCGCAAAACTTTCCAATGGCAGGTAGATAATATCCTGAAATGGAACAAAACATTCGGCAAACACAACTTTGATGTCACATTGCTCGCCAATGCGGAGAAATACCAGCGGTGGGACAATACCATGACCAATAAAGGCTTCCTGCCGACCGACGCGCTGAGCTACCATGGGATCGGAACGGGCATTAACCCCACCGTGTCCAGCTATGACCAATACAGCACCGGCGATGCATTGATGGCGCGCGTGTTTTACTCGTTCAAAGACCGGTACATGGTTACGCTATCAACCCGCCGCGACGGTTACTCGGCATTCGGCCAGGCCAATCCGCGCGCAACGTTCGGTTCGGTGGCGTTGGGCTGGGTATTTACGGACGAAAGCTTCTGGAAAAGCAGCTGGCTCAACTACGGTAAGCTGCGCGCTACGTGGGGAAGTAATGGGAACCGGGACATTGGGTTATACTCGGCCGTTTCGGACCTGCAAACGGGCAAGTACCTGCACGTGCGCCCGGACGGGACTGTTTACCTTGTGAACCAGCTGTATGTAAACCAGTTGCAAAACGCGAACCTGAAATGGGAACGGACTGCGTCCTATAACCTGGGTCTCGATTTTGGTTTATTCAATAATAAAATCGATGGTTCTGTTGAAGTGTACAAATCGTCGACCACTGACCTGCTCGTTCAGCGGGCATTGCCGGATATTCTTGGTTTCAGCTCTTATTGGGATAACCTCGGGGAAGTACAAAACCGGGGTATTGAGCTGAGCCTAAACTCGGTTAATATGGACCGCAACAAGTTCTCATGGCGCTCGACGCTCACTTTCCAGCTCAACCGCAACAAAATCGCGCGGCTCTATGGCGACCTCGACGAAAACGGCAAAGAGAAAGATGACGTCGCCAACAGGAGATTTATCGGCCATTCGCTTGATGAAATCTGGGATTACAAGATCCTGGGCGTGTGGCAAGTCGAAGAAAAGGATGAAGCCGCTAAATACGGCGTAAAACCCGGCGATTTCAAACTGGAAGATGTGGATAAAGACGGCAAGTTCACCAATGCCGACAAGCAGTTCCAGGGCTGGACCAACCCGCGCTTCCGCTGGACATTGAGGAATGACTTCAAACTGTTCAAAACACTGGACGTCGGCATTGCCATTTACTCGTATTGGGGGCACAAGGCAACCTACAACCAGCGCAAAAACCGCGACGGCTTCCTCGACCGGACCAGCTCTTACCAATTCCCCTACTGGACCGAAGAAAACCGCTCGAACGAATGGGCGCGCTTATATTCCAGCGAAGGCGGAGCGAGCGGTTTCGGGGTTTACCAGGAACGCTCTTTCATTCGCTTGGATAACGTTTCCCTTGGCTACACCCTGCCGCGGAGAATCGTCGAGAAGATCAAGGTGGACAATCTGAAATTCTTCTTTTCTGCCAAAAACCTGGGTTACTACGCACCCAAATGGGATTTCTGGGATGCCGAACCTAACGACGACAACCAGAACGTGCCAACGCCCCGCCTGCTGACGGTGGGTGTGGACATTACATTGTGATAAGTCAAACTGAAACCAAACATGATTTCCGGATATAAAAATCTCAAAACAATTGCCGCCACCGCCTGCGCCGTGACGACCATTTTCCTGCTCGGCTGCGACAAAGCGCGGTTGGAGCCCCGGCCGCTTTCCTTTTTCTCGCCGGACAAAACCTTCGACGATCCCGACGGACTGAAAGCGACGCTCATCGCCTGTGAGCGAAATATGCGCTACGAGTGGTTTGGCGACAATCCGCCGATCATTACCGAGGCGATCTTCTCAGACATTGCCGTGGAAGGCACCACCGACAAATCGGGCCCGGCGCAGAACATGAACCTGCAAATCACCCCCGATGCCCAACTCAACAGCACTGATTACAACCGGATCGGATGGTACTGGCTGGAAGGTTACAAGGGTATTAAATATGCCAATGTGGCCATTTCGCGGATCAACCAACCTACTTATGGAAGTGAGGCCGAAAAAAATGCATTACTCGGAGCAGCCTACTTTCACCGCGCCTACCGTTACTACCGCCTTGTGCACCAGTTTGGCGATGTGCCGCTGATCCTGGATGAAGTAGTGGAACCAAAGCTGGATTTTTACTCGACGAAAAGAGAGGTGATTTTGCAAAAAATGAAAACAGACCTCGAATTCGCCGAGCAATGGGTGCCTGCTATGACGGATAAAGGCACTGTGAACAAAGGCGCCGTGAGCCACCTGCTCACGAAGATCAACCTCGCATTGGGACTTTTTGACGATGCGATCAAATCGGCGGGTAATGTGATCGATGGCGGAACGCACCGGCTGATGACGAGCCGTTTCGGGGCACACCTGGGCGACCCGACCAAAAACCTCATTTGGGACCTCCACCGGCCGGAAAACAAGTCCATTGCCAACAATACCGAAGCATTGCTGCTCGTAATCGACCGCTTCATGATGGATGGAAATTTCGATGGCGGTATCCAATCCATGCGGAATGCCGTGCCGTTCTGGCACAACAACATCAATACGCCCAACGGAAGCCGCGGCACGATCGATACCTATAATATTGAAATAGACCAGGTGACCAGGTTTGGGCGGGGCATTGGCCGCCTGCGGCCTACCTACTATTCAACCGACGGCGTTTGGGATGATAAAAATGATTTGCGCCATGCGCCGGGCAACTGGATGCGAATGGAAGATTTGGTATATAACAATCCGGCGTTGAAAGGAAAGGATAGCTTCTTTGGGAAAAACCTCCAACTCCGCACCACCGACGGCTCATTGCTCACCATCGACACCATCCGCTGCTGGTTCGACTGGCCGCATTATAAACTATATGTCCCCGACCCTGAGCGCGTGCAGCCGGCAGGTGGCCACACCGACTGGTACGTTTTCCGACTGGCCGAAACGCATTTGTTGCGCGCCGAAGCCTACTTCTGGAAAGGCGACCTCGCCAATGCAGCCAAGGACCTGAACGCCGTGCGTGAAAGAGCCGGCGCCGCTCCCATTGCCGCCGGTAAAATCAATATCGGGACGATCCTCGACGAAAGAGCACGCGAGCTCTACTACGAAGAACCGCGCAAAACCGAGCTGACCCGCATTGCTTACATTCTGGCGCAAACCGGCAAAACTGCATACAACGGCAAAACATACAGCCTGAACAATTTCTCCGACGACAACTTCTTTTACGACCGCGTGATCGAAAAAAGTAACTTCTATAATAAAGGTGTCAAAACAAGGCATGGCGACGAATACCTGATCAGCCCGTATCACGTGCTCTGGCCCATCCCGTCACCCACGATCCAGGGAAATACCAAGGGCATTATCAATCAGAATAAGGGCTATGCCGGCTACGAGCGCAATGTACCGCCGCTCACGAGCATTCCGCAATGATTTGAATAAAGCAAAACAAGTCCTCGAAAACGGGGACTTGTTTTGCTTTGAGATAAAAAATATTGCTTTTCTAGTAATCCAGATCCTTGATTTTCGCTGCAACGCGGTTCGCTACGATCTTATACCCAAAATCATTGAGGTGGATCTGGTCCGATTTGTTGGCCGGGCGCATGCCTGCGGGGAAGTTACCGGCCTCGATATTGGCCAGGTCTTCGGCTGTGGGCGTATAGCCGATCGCCTCCATCTCCGCTTGGGTGGGCGGTGCCATGGACACATACGAATCGCGGTACAGCAGCGCCAGCTCGTCGTTGAATGCGGTGATCTTGGCATAGCGGGCAGTGCCCTTATTTTCCGGGATGGCGAGCAGTATGCCCAACACCAGGAAACGCCGCGGCTCGGCGATGTACGCCACGGAGCTTTTAATCGCTTCCAGAATGTCCCTTTCGGGCTTCGACTCGGTGATGTCGTTGCGGCCGTACCAGAGAATTTGTGTAGCAGTCCGCATTTTGGCGGCATCTTCCAATTCAAACACCGAATCGTCCGGGATTTCGATATCCGGTTTCAACTCTGCTTCACTCGCGGCGAGCGGCTGCACGCTGTACTGATCACCAAGCCCCTGCACAAATGTGCGTTTGATGGTGCATTTCACGCCTGCGAGGGTGCCCGTACGGGTGTAAATGTTGCCGTTCAGGAAGGTCGATAGGAACTGGTTATTCAATTTCGTGACTGCCACCGGTTCCAGCCCGTCGAATTTGCGGCCGGCTACCGACACCGTCAACGGCAGGCCGCCCTGCCGTGTGGCGATGGACGAGGAAATCTGCCCGTTGATAGCGTCATGATAAAGCGGGCGGCCGGTGAGCGTATTACCGACCCATTCGCCGAATGGCCGCGTACCACCGGTGCCATTGGTGAGGCTGTCTCCGAAAAATGCCAGTGTTTTGTCGCGCTTATCCTTTTTGGAAGGGAAGACTTTGTCGAGCAGGTTATCGCAGGATGTGAGCAGCATTGTGGACAGTGCCGCCGCCCCAGTTTGATGAAAAAAACGCCTGCGACTGATTGTACGGCCGATATTGTCACCAGGGCCAGTAGGTAGGGATGGTTTCATTTGATAGACGGAACGTTGTTTTCCAGGTGCTTTTAACCGCGCCATACTCGCGCGTATTAGAGCATTCGCAATAATCGTTCCAAACACTGAGCTGCCGCCCAGCTCGTCGCTACCGTTAACGGATAGGTGTCCGAGAATCTCACGCACTAAACCATCAAAAAATGTATGGATTTATTCCATTATTTTGGATTAAATCCATACATTTGTCACATCCAATCTTTGCTATTACATAAATTGGGTTTTAGGGTTGTATAATGATCACATTCCGGAGGTTTTACCTCCGGAATGTCTGTTTTTATCTGAGTACCAGGACCTTTTGCTGGACAACGCGGTCGTGACCTGCCATGCGGACCACGTAAATGCCTGAAGTGGTGTTACCCAACGGAATGCTTACAGGGCCGCTTCTGCCGCCTATCTTCTCCATCAGCACCACCTGGCCACCAGAATTGACGACTTCCAGCGTTAGGAACGGTTCTTCGACCAGCAGATTCATTTCAGCACTGCTGATCAGTGAAGGCCGAACGAAAAGGTCGCTGATTCGCTCGCCGCCCTTCCCGACGGTGATCATTTTGGAATACCGGAAACTCTCGTCGGTATCCACCATTTTGAGTCGGTAATAGAGATTTCCGCTTTCAGTGGTGCTGTGCGTGAAAGAATATGAGCCTCCCGCCGCGCTTCCGCCAGGCACCGAACCGATATTTTCAAAACGGCGTGCATCGGCGCTGTACTCGATTTCGAACGATCTGAAATCCTTTTCCATCGCGGTTTGCCACGATAGCCGCACCCCGTCGGCAGCAGGCGCACCCGAGAAACTGACAAGTGTTACGGGCAGCGGGTTCTCCGCCTCGATCCGATATACGGCAGTAGCCCCGACGGCGTAAATTTCGCCGGCCTCATCTTCTCCAATATCCCTGATATTCGTAAAAGTGGACGTTTCATAATGCTTCACCGAGCCGCTGGCGTTCAGCACGTGAATGTCGCCCGAGAAGTAGTCCATCCCGACGTAAAAGCCTTTCATGAGCGGCCACTCATTTCCCCTGTACACCACTCCGCCAACAACCGACCGCCCCCGCGCACTTCCTGTGGCATAACTGTAAATGGGTTTCACAAAACCGGCGGAATCGGGACATTCATTGATCGGGATGCCGGGCGTGTAGCCATTTCCTTCAAAGCACCGCCATCCGAAATTGGCGCCGGATGCATTGGCGGCTGTCCGGTGGTTCACTTCCTCAAAAGCCCCCTGGCCCACATCACCGATCCACATATCGTAAGTAGAGCGATCGAAACTCCATCGGAATGGATTTCGCAAACCGAGCGCAAACACCTCGTTCCCGAACGGATTGCTCGGCGGGATCACATAGGGAGCCACTGTTCCAATGGGTGGGTCCACATCAATACGCAAAATTTTTCCCAGCAGGCTCTGGGGATTCTGGCCGTTTTGGTTCGGATCGTCACCCGCACCGCCATCACCGGTGGATAAGTACAAGTAACCATCCTCGTAGCCGAAATGCAGCTCACCACCATTGTGATTGTTATTAATCGGATGCGGGATTTTCAGGACTTCGACGCGGCTACTGGCCAGGACGATATTACCGGGCGGGTTAGTGGAGGTGTACCTCGCCACCACCAGGTCACCAGCGGTATCGGTATAATAAGTATAGACATACCCGTTGGTTAGGAAATTGGGGTGAAAGGCAACGCTCAGCAAACCGCCCTCACCGTCCTGAGATACTACCTGCCCGCCGCTATTCATATTCAGAAACTCAACGGGCGTGCTTAATGCCCCGGGGTTATAGGCACGGATAATGCCCGCGCGTTCGACGATAAAGACCCGGTTCGAACCGTCGCCGGCGTGCACGAGCTGCATAGCCGAGGTTAACCCGCTGATGACCGGCGTCGAATTGATTCGCACCTCGGGAGTTTGTGCGCAAATGCGCAGGGATGTGAGAACAAGAAGGAATAGCAGCGCACAGCAGCGCGGCATAGGATAGTTGTTGATATGTTTCATATTTCAAAATGGTTAATAGACAACAATACTTCTACTACTCATTACGAAATCATACTACAATTGTCATACCCCGTCAGGTCCCGGAAATCTGGTAAAGAAAAAGCCTTCGGAAGTTGTTCTTCCGAAGGCTCAATTTGCTTGCCACGCCAATGCCGGCTGCTCAATAATAAAAAGTGCCGTATTCGCTGCTGATGGTAAGTTTTTTCTCTGCGGCTGCCTCCACGCGGCCTACCACTTGGGCATCGATCCCAAACGACTGAGAGATTTCGATCACACGGGCGGCGTGCGCTTCGGGAAGGTAAATTTCCAGCCTGTGGCCCATATTGAACACCTTGTACATTTCCTGCCAGCTCGTTCCGCTTTCCTCCTGGATCAGCCTGAACAGCGGCGGTACCGGCAGCAGGTTGTCTTTGATAATGTGAAGGTTATCAACAAAATGTAGAATTTTTGTCTGTGCTCCGCCACTGCAATGTACCATGCCATGAATTTCAGGCCGCATCTCGTCGAGCAGGGCCTTGGCCACGGGCGCGTAGGTGCGCGTAGGCGAGAGGATCAGCTTGCCTACATTCAACGGCGCGTCCTCCACCGGATCGGTGAGGTTTTTGCTGCCGCTGTAAATGAGGTCGTCGCTTACTTCCGGATCGAAACTTTCGGTATATTTGGAAAGGTATTTACCCAAAATATCGTGTCGGGCGGAGGTGAGGCCATTGCTGCCCATTCCGCCGTTGTATTCGCTTTCATAAGTCGCCTGCCCGTAGGAAGCCAGCCCCACGATCACATCACCTGCCTGAATATTGGCATTATCCACCACTTCCGAGCGTTTCATCCGGGCGATTACCGTGCTGTTGACGGTCACGGTGCGGACGAGGTCGCCCACATCGGCCGTTTCGCCGCCTGTGCTGTAAATCTCGACGCCGTAGCTGCGGAGCATTTCGAGCACTTCTTCGGCACCGTTGATCACCTCGGCAATCACTTCACCGGGAATGCGGTTTTTGTTACGGTCGATGGTAGACGAATAGAGCATCGGTCCGGTGGCGCCTACGCAGAGCAGGTCATCGGTATTCATGACAATCGCGTCCTGCGCGATGCCTTTCCACACCGAAATGTCACCAGTTTCTTTCCAGTACAAATACGCCAGGGAAGTTTTGGTACCTGCGCCGTCTGCATGCATGATCGTGCAGTAGTCGGGATCGCCCGCGAGCGTATCCGGGACTATTTTACAAAAAGCCTTTGGGAAAAGCCCTTTATCGATCTTTTCGATGGCCTTATGCACATCTTCCTTCGATGCCGATACACCGCGCTGGAGATAACGGTCGGTAGTTTTCATCTGAGCGTATTAATTAGTATGCTATCCTGATTCCGGCACAAAAGTAGGCAAAAAGGGGGCTTAAACCTTTACTTTCATGAAAGTAGTCGTTAATATTGGCTCTTTAAAGTCCTGACCCCACTTTCGATTTCATGCTTTTTTTGATTCGTTCAGTCATTGTAGTAGCCTTATTGTTTGCCGCCAGTTCAATCAGTAACCGCACATTTGCCCAGTCGGCCAGGCCGCAGGAAGTTGCCTCGGACACGCTGAACCCCATCGAGTCGCTGGTATCGTTCGCTACCCGGCATTTGCATATCCCCTACCGCTCCGGCGGTGCCTCTAAAAAAGGTTTCGACTGCTCCGGCTTTGTCAGATATTGTTTTAATCAATGGAATATCACCTTGCCGCATTCCAGCGCCGCGCAGGCCGAGCATGGTGAAGAGGTGCAGCTCGACGATGCCAAACCCGGCGACCTTATTTTTTTCAAAGGCAACAGCACCAAAAGCAAGCGCATCGGGCATGTGGGCATTATTACGGAAGTAACGCCCGGCTATGTCAAGTTTATCCATTCGGCCTGGAAAGGCGGCATCCGGTACGATCTGCTCAATGCGGCCTATTACAGCAAGCGGTTTGTGGCGATCAAAAGAATGATGGAATAGGCCGGAAACATGCCGCTTTGATCGTAAATTTGCAAGATCGATATTGATTCAGTCTTTTATCATCTTCGCATTTTGAAACTCTGGCAAAAGGAAAATACTGTTACCTCTGAAAAAATAGAACGCTTCACCGTCGGGCGCGACCGTGAAATGGATATTCATCTCGCCGAATTCGACGTGCTGGGCAACATCGCCCACGCCACCATGCTCGAAACCATCGGCCTCCTCACCGCCGACGATCTGGCCGCATTGAAAACCGAACTCAAAGCCATTTACCAGCAAATCCAGGCGGGCGAATTCGTGATCGAGGAAGGCATCGAAGACGTGCATTCGCAGGTAGAACTGCTGCTCACCCGCAAGCTCGGCGACACGGGCAAAAAAATCCATTCGGGCCGCTCCCGGAACGACCAGGTGCTGGTGGACATGAAACTCTACACCCGCGCGCGCCTCTTCGAGGTGGTACAGGCTACCGAGAAGCTTTTTGATGTGCTTTCGCGCAAATCGGAGGAACACCGGAACGATCTCCTGCCAGGATACACGCATTTACAGATTGCCATGCCGTCGTCGTTCGGGCTGTGGTTTGGTGCCTATGCCGAAGGACTTATTGACGATATTATCCAGCTGAACGCCGCCTACCGCCTCGCCAACCGCAATCCGCTGGGTTCGGGCGCAGGTTACGGCTCATCGTTCCCGCTGAACCGCCAGCTCACCACCGACCTGCTCGGTTTTGAAGGAATGCACCATAATGTGGTGTACGCCCAAATGAGCCGCGGCCGCACCGAGCAGGCCGCATTGAGCGCGATCGCTTCCCTCGCCGCAACGGTATCGAGGCTGGCGATGGACGTGTGCCTGTACAACAGCCAGAACTTCGGCTTCATCGTCCTCCCCGACGACCTCACGACCGGCAGCAGCATTATGCCGCATAAAAAGAACCCCGACGTAGCCGAACTCCTCCGCGCCAAAACCAACCGCATGAAAGCATTGCCGATGGAAGTGACGATGGTGCTGAGCAACCTGCCATCGGGCTACCACCGCGATATGCAGCTCCTGAAAGAAATCCTGATGCCTGCATTCGACGAAATCCTGGACTGCCTGGACATCGCCGCATTCATGCTCGAACATATGAAAGTGAAGCAAAACCTGCTCGACGACCCGAAATACGATCTGCTGTTCAGCGTGGAGCGTGTAAACGAGCTCGTGCTTGCCGGAGTGCCTTTCCGCGACGCTTACAAGCAGGTGGGCGCGGAAATCGGCGATGGCAGCTATACGGCACCGCGTGAACTGAAACACTCGCATGAGGGGAGTATTGGCAATTTGCAGACGGAACAAATCCGTGCGCGAATGGAACGTGAGATCGCCGCGTTCGGATATGATGAAGTGCTTGAAACGCTTTCCAAACTGATCCGTTAAGCGATCCCATGACCGTCCTTAGAAAAGCCCTGCTGTTTTCGTTACCCATCGGAATGGCGGGGCTTTCGCTTGCTGTCGACACCGGTTTGTCGGCTCGTAGCGGCAAGCCGCTTGCCATGGCGGATTCCGTTCAGGAAGGTAAAAAACTGGCGATGGACTATTGCCAGCGCTGCCACTTGTTCCCCGAACCTTCGCTGCTCGACAAGAAAACGTGGACAGCCAGTGTACTGCCCAACATGGGCCTGCGCCTGGGCGTCCGCGCAAATGGGCACGACCCGTATGCCGATCTCATTCCCGAAGAAGCAAAGGCCATGCGGGCGCTGGACGTGTATCCCGAAGCGAGGCAGATTTCCGATGCGGATTGGAAAAAGATCGTCGCCTACTACCGGGCAATGGCCCCCGAGCAGCCGCTTCCACAGGAGAACACGATCGCGGTAGCGGATTCGCTTCCGCTATTTGACTTTTCGCCGATGACGGTGGGCGACAAACAAGTACCCAAAACCACATTGCTCAAATATGACCCGGTGTCGTCACAGCTTTTCATTGGCGATGATCAGAATGCATTATATGTCTTTGGCAAAACGGGTTTGCAGGATACCTGGTGGATCGATTCGGCACCTACCGACATCGATTTCCCGAAAAACGCGCCGCCCCGGCTCCTGTCGATCGGCGTTTTCAAGCCATCCGACCAGCGGACAGGCCGGCTGATGTCGCTATCGAAAACATCGGACGCATCGCTGGTGGACATCCGTAACCTGCCCAGGCCGGTGCAATTCACGGCGGGCGACCTCAATATGGATGGAAAAGAAGATGCATTGATCTCCGGGTTTGGAAACCACTCGGGCAAATTGTTCTGGCTGGATAATTTCGAAGCGGATAAGGAGCATGTATTAAAGGAACTTCCGGGCGCCAGACGTGCCGAAATACGCGATCTTAACAATGATAAGAAGCCGGACATAGTTGCGCTGATGGCGCAGGCCTGGGAGCAGGTTTCGTTCTTTTATAATTTGGGAAACGGCAAATTCAGGGAAAAGACCGTGCTGCAATTCCCGCCATCGTATGGTATGAGTTATTTTGAAATGGCCGATTTCAATCGGGACGGCTTTCAGGATATTTTACTAACGAATGGCGACAACTGGGACCTGTCGCCGGTTTACAAAAACTACCACGGCATCCGCATTTACCTCAACGACGGCAAGGACCGTTTCAAACTCGCGTGGTTTTTCCCGCTCTACGGCGCCAGCAAAGCCATTGCCCGCGATTTCGACCTCGACGGCGATCTCGACATTGCGGCCACGTCCTTCTATTCGGACCTGGCCAATCCGGCGCACAGCTTCATTTATCTTGCCAATGACGGCAAAATGGGTTTCAAGGCATATTCCAACCCGCTGGCAGCTTCGGGCAAATGGCTTACCATGGAAGCCGGCGATTTCGACAAGGACGGCGACACCGACATTGTGCTGGGCTCCTACTTCCATACCGTGAACGAAATGACGAAGCTCATTTCCAGCGGCCAGACATCGTTCCCCCAGCTGCTAGTCCTCACCAACCGCCGCAGATAAGCATTGATTTATGGTTAAAACAAAAGAAAGCGGCAAGTCATCGACCTGCCGCTTTCCAAATATTAACTAAATCTATTGTCAGTATTCTGTGGGTTATTTCACATCCCAGAATAGCTTGGTAGTGAGTTTATCGTTTTCACGAACGGCCGCATAGTTCTGCGGGTTGTAAGTGATTTCGTTGCCTGGGTAGTTGAGGCGTACCGGCGGCTGCGTCTGGTTGTTGTTGTTATCCACCCAGAACGAGAGCGAAGGCATATTCAAACGACGGATGTCCGCCCAGTTTTCGTATGGCTGCACCAGATTGTAATGTACCCACTTCTGAGCCGCGATCAGTTCCAGTTTCTGAGCAGGCGTAGTCGCTTTTGCCCAGCTTACGCCGTTTCCTGCGATGTAGGCAGTTGCCTCGGCAGTGGTTACGTTGGCAGGCTTGGTTCCCTGTGCCGCATTGCTGATGTTGTTAATGCGGTTATAGAAATCCATCGACTGAGCAATTGCAGTTTCGTAAGCCGTTTTAGCAGATGCGTCGTTACCGGTTCTCAGGTAATACTCAGCTTTGATCAGGTTAACCTCAGGAGCATTAATAATGATACCTGGGAAAAACTGGTTGTGGCTGGTTACGTAACGGTTGTAAATCGCAACTTGTCCGGACTGTGCCAATGCCTGCTGTGTAGCAGCTGTTCCAAGTGGATCGATACCGATGTAAGCACCTTTTGCATTAGCACCCGGCTCGAACAACAATCGCAAACGTGGATCAGCGTTGGTGTTCAGGAAGTCGACCAGTTTCTTGCCGGCTGTGTTACCGTACCATTCACCGCTTGATGCGATACCATCCTGGAACCCTTTCGAGTTGATACCGCTGTTGATATCAAAAACGGTGATCTGAATGTTTTGATCGTTGTTTTCAACCACCGGATAAGTAGTTGCATTACCCAGGATCTCGGCGATTTCCGAGTTAGAGCGCGACTGGAATGCCGCAACATCCGACACGCGGTTCAGCATGCGAAGACGCAGCGAGTTGCAGTAACGTTTCCAGGCAGTGAGGTCGCCTTTGTTCACGAAATCCTGCGTTTTGAACGACTGCTGGTAACCTGCGTTGATGGTCGTTGCATTCAGTTCCGCCGAGATCGCTTTCAGATCGTCGAGCATCAGCGTGTAAAGCGCCTGAGGATCGTCGAACTTCGCTGCGGAAGAAGTGTAGTCTCCGCCTTTGGTGCTCAGCATACCTGCCTCGGTGAACGGAATCGCTCCGAACACGTCGATCATTCTTTGAGTCTGGTCGTAGAGGTAAACTTTCGCAACGGTCATGAAGAACTTGCGGTCAGCCTGCTCAGTCGAAGATTTGGAGTTGTACACTTTTTCCAGCTCGCGGTATTGCGCCAGCAGGTTATAGTAGTTGAACCAGATGTTTTCCACACCCGCAGATCCCGGAACGTACTGTCCCGAAGCATTGATCCAGCCGATTGTCTGGTTGTATTGGTTCAATGTTACACGGAGCAATGTAAAGTAATGCAGGTAGCCCGGCAGAACATAGTCCTTGTTGGATTGAAGAAACCCTGTGAACTGCTTCTCAACGGTCGTTTCGGAGATCTTCGAAGGATCAGGGTAAACGTCGCTGAAATCGGACTCTTTACAGGACGCTGCCACCAGCATGAGCCCTGCCAAAATAACTGATGATATCTTTTTCATTTTCATAGTCTGATTGAAATTAGAAGCTGGCTCTCAACATTACACCCGCAGTACGGAAAGATGGGTTAGATCCGGCGTTGTTGATGTTTTCATACCATTTTGTAGAAACATTGGTCTGTTCAGCATCCAGGTCTTTGATGGTACGGTAGAAGAAGAACAGGTTACGTCCGAATACCGAAACCGTCACGTTCGAAGCACCGATTTTGCTACCGATAAACGATGGCAGGCGGTACGCCAATGAAAGCTCGCGCATTTTGATGTAAGTGTTTTTCTTAACGTACAGCTCGTAACGTGAGTTACCGTACTGTGGACCACCCCAGTTGTAAGTAGCATTGTAATACACCGCCTGTGACACAATGTTGGTGTTAGCTTCGCCGCTGGCGAGTACACCTTCCATCAGCATACCGTCGTGGTATACAGTCTGGCCGTTAGGACCTGTTGCAGCCGTGGTTGGTACACCTTTTCCATTCGCATCCTGGTAGTAGCTCAAACCGCCGCTCGCCGCGTCCATGTATTTCAAGCTTTCTTCTGTCAAACCGCGTGAGGTCATCCAGTTGATACCGGTTGGCATGATAGAACCACCGAAACGGAAATCTGTGATCGCGTCGAGTGTGAAGCCTTTCCATGAGAAGCTGTTCACCAAACCACCGGTCAGTTTAGGCATTGCATTACCTACTTTGATCCAGTTTGCTCCGTCCAGTTGGTACAGACCGTTCGGTCCTACTACTTTCTGGCCTTGCTCGTTTGTAAGGATACCGTGCGCATAAATGTCACCCATTGGCTGGCCTACTACCGAACGGATCTGGGCAGCGTTACCATCAAGGTCGGAGTGCAGCAACTCGGTAGAGTTGTTAGCCAGTTTCTCTACTTTGTTTACGTTTTTCGCAAGGTTCAAAGTCAGATCCCAGTTGAAATCGTTAAAAGTTTTACCCTGAATAGGCGACACGTTCAACGCAACTTCCAAACCTTTGTTTCTCAAAGTACCTACGTTAGCAAGGATCGAGCGTGCTCCTGATGACGAAGCGATCGACAATGGAAGGATCTGGTCTACGATCTGTGCATTATAGTATGCAATGTCGAGGCCAATACGGTTGTTGAAGAATTTAGTCTCCAAACCGAATTCAAATTCACGCTTTCTTTCAGGACGGATCTTGTCGTTACCGTAGGCGTTAGCCATAGTAGTATAAAGTACCGACTGGCCGCCATTTTGCTGAACGTTCAAGCTACCTTGCTGATAAGCTACGTTTGCAGCGTAGATCTGCGGATAGTTACCCACTTCACCCCAAGATCCTCTCAATTTACCATAGCTAAAGAAAGCCGGCAGATCCAGGGCATCGGTGAACACGAACGATGCGTTCACAGAAGGATAAACGAATGCATTGTTGCCTGGGGCGAGTGTAGAAGTGCGGTCCCTACGAACGGTACCTTCCACAAAAATGAAGCCTCTGAAGTCGAACTGGGCAGTTCCCAAAAGCGCGTCACGGGTCCAGCGGTCACGGCTTCTTGTAACGCTCAGGTTGTTTACCGACGCCGACAGGTCGAAGAAGTTCTCAGTGCTCAATCCACCTTCAGTGCTTGAACTGATTCGGGTGTTGGCTTGCTTATAAGCGTTGTAACCTGCCATCAATGCCAATGACACATCGTCGGTCAGTTTTTTGTTGTAGGTCAACAAAGCCTCACCGTAAACGTTTCTGTAAGCGTTGTTAGCCATGCTGAAACCGCCTGAGTAACCGAATGCCAGCGGCCTTTCGGTAGCATTGTTGTTTTCCATACGCTCGCCGGTAACGTCAGCACCGATACGGCCACGGAGTTTCAATTCGTCGGTGATCTGCCAGTGTTGTGTAATGCTGGCGATCACACGGTCGCTCCATTCGTCAGAAGTATTTCTTCTGGTATTCCAAACGTAATCCGCGATATCGGATTTGAAACCATTGAATCGGATGTTCTCTTCCGGAGTCAAACTTGGGTTACCGGATGCCTGCGTTACGTATTTGTAGCCCTGGCTGGTTTGATATTTATCGAAATACCAGTCAGCAGACTCGAAACGGTTCATCATACCGGTGAAGTTGTTGATCATACGATCCACCTTGAACGGACGGTTGTGCGTCTTCTGGTTGATGTAGTTCACCATCAAATCGGTCGTCAGCTTCTTGTTTACATTGAAGCTGGCATTCAGGTTGGCGATGTTCTTGCTGTTCTTGGCATTGTAGCTGATCATTCCGTTATCCTGGCGGGTGAAAGAGAAACGAATGGTCGAGTTCTCACTGCCTTTGGATACCGAAAGGTTGATGTTTGAGCTGCTTGCGTTCTCAAACAAATCCGCATAGCTGTTTCCGGATGCCGAGTAAGGGCGGATTTTTCCGTCGAATGCCATCACAGGCTGTCCGTCGAACTTAGGACCGAAGTTCACCGTAGCGTTCAACAGACCTCTTGTGTCGCCTACGCCGTCGCCATTGGTATCATACATAATGAAGCCGTTGGCATCCTGACCACCATCGAGGTAGTTTTTCATGTAACCCGGACCTCTTACATTCTGGTAACGTGGCAGGTAAGCGATTTTATCAACACTGTAACTAGCGCTGAAATCAACACCAAGACCTTTTCTTCCTTTACCGGTTTTAGAAGTTACAAGGAGAACCCCGTTTACCGCTTCCGAACCGTACAATGCAGCCGCAGATGCACCTTTCAATACCGTAATGTTTTCGATATCAGCAGGGTTCAAGTCAAGAAGACCGTTACCGCGGATACGCTGGTCGCCCCAGTAATCACCGTTTTGCGCTTCACCGTTACGGATGGGGATACCATCAAGAACGATAAGGGGCTGAGTGTTACCGGTGATCGAGCTAAAACCGCGGATGCTGATGCTCACACCTGACGTTGCTCCACCCGGAGTAGCGTTGATGGTCAAACCCGGAGCCTTACCGTACAACGCGGTTGCGAAGTTTGGTGTAGCGGTTTTGATAAGCGTCTCGCTTTTGATCGTCGAAGTAGCGTAACCCAGCGCACGTGACTCCTTAGGGATACCCAAGGCCGTTACAGTTACTTCCTGCAAGTTTGAGGCATCTTCAACCAGGGTTACGTTCAGCACGCTACCGTTTCCAACAGCAAGTTCCTGCGTTTTGTAACCGATGTAAGAGAACACGAGGGTAGAATTTCCCTGTGCTGCAATGCTGTATTTACCATCGGCATCTGTGGTAGTACCGGTGGTAGTACCTTTCACCAGCACCGAAACTCCGGGGAGCGTGGCGCCGTCGGAGCTGCTGGAAACTTTACCGGTAATCGTTTGGGCGAAAACCGGGGCGCTTATCATCATCAACATGACGATAAGCCTATGTAAATTTCTTCCCATAAGTTAAGCTAGATTGTTGTTGGTATTAAAAATTATCACAATTTTAATAAAAAATTAGTTAAACCGCCTATACATATTAAAATTTTTTATAAACAAAGGTCATTCTTCCTGGGATCGAGGTTGGTCAAGCTGTTACGTCCCGTGCTTCGTGCGCGGCATTTCCGCTAGGCAAACTGAGCTGGGTGAGAACCCGGCGGGCTTTAAATCGTTAATGGGCACTTACCGCCGATAGAGAGGAAAAAAGCTTCTTTGGCTGACGCGGCAAGTTTGTGTTTCATGCTCTGTTAAATGAATGTGAATTTTAGAGGTTTTTGGTTCTACGAATATGACGCCAAAGTTAAGTATTTTTATTAACAACATTTAAATATTTATTAAAAAAAATTAATAAATAATCGGTAAATGGCATATACTATTTGGCCGAATGAGCGTTACGGCACATTAAATTTTCAGAAATGGCGGAAGTGAAGTGAATTCACACCGAGGCGATTAAATACGGCCCGTTAACGTACACTCTTCGTGTATGCGTGCATTGCGCCACGAACTAACTTCACGTTAGTATATATACGTCAACAAGCCTCCGGCGGCTGGAACTTGTTTCGACCGCGGCTGTGCACTTAACGATTTGAAGATTACAACACAATCGCCGTCCCCGCCCCACCCGAAACCGCGTTCGCCAGCTCATCCGCATGGCAAATGGTCACCTGCTTCACGCCCGCATTCAATGCAGCGAATGCATTGTCCAGCTTCGGGATCATACCTTTATTAATGGCGCCGGATGCTTTATATTCTTCGTAAGTGGCGGGAATGAGCTTGCTGATCACGGCATCGTCGTCGTCCGGGTCGGAGAGGACGCCTTTTTTCTCGAAACAATAAATGAGGTTCACTTCGAATGCCTCGGACATGGCTACGGCGGTGGCGGAGGCCATGGTGTCGGCATTGGTGTTGAGGAGCAGGCCTTCGGCGCTGTATGTCAACGGGGCGATCACTGGCGTGAGATTGCTCGACAGGATGGCGCTGATTTGCGCGCCGTTCACTGCTTCGATGTCGCCTACGAAGCCGTAGTCGATCGTTTTTACAGGGCGTTTTACGGAACGGATAATGCCGCCGTCGGCGCCGGTGAGGCCGATGGCGTTGCAGCCGGCGGCTTGGAGCTGGGCTACGAGGTTTTTGTTAACCAGTCCTCCGTAAACCATCGTCACCACGTCCAGCATCGGCTGGTCGGTAATGCGGCGGCCATCGACCATCTGTGTTTCGATCTGCAATTTCGCGGCGATTTGCGTGGCTACCTTCCCGCCGCCGTGGACGAGGATTTTGGGGGCATCGAGCTGCGCAAATACTTGGAGAAAACGGGTACATGCTTCGGGATTATCGATCACATTACCGCCGATCTTGACAACGTATAAGGTCTGGGACATGTTAATAACTGTTAACTATTCTGGATTTGAGGCGACAAAGGTAGCCAAAACGCGAATCGGGGGAAAGGGAATTTCAAATGATGAATTTTTTTGTGAAAATTACGTTGGTTAAGAAAGCTCTATCAAAATTGTAGATTGATCGCCGGGCTGCCACACCAACGGATTTCCGACGCAAGCGAAGGGACCGTCCGCGCATGATTCCGGCCTAAGACATTACCCCAAAACATCGACATGAAACGCGGTATTTTATTCATTCTCAGCATTGTCCTCTTCGTCGCCGGCGTTGTGCAGGCGCAGATTCAGAAACCGAAGGCACGCTGGACATATTCTTTTTCCAAACCGGAAGTTAAAAAAGGCGAGACCGTCGACCTGGTTTTTACCGCAACCATCGACAAGGACTGGTACATGTATTCCTCCGATTTCGACCCGGACCTGGGCCCGGTGCTGACGACATTTACCTTCGAAAAAAACAACACCTTTGAAGTAGTAGGCAAGCTGAAGCCACAAAGCCCGAAGACCAAATTTGAGGAAGTATGGGGTGGAAATGTACGTTATTTTGAAGGAAAAGGGGTTTTTAAACAAACCGTAAAGATCCTGGCCGACAATCCGGTGATCAAAGGTGCTTCCGAATTCCAGACCTGCAGTCACGTAACGGGGCTTTGCATTGCCGGTGGTGAAGATTTCGAATTCAAGGGACTGAAAGTAGCCGCCGCCGGAGGGTCACAGCCTCATGTAGGCGCTGCGACACCCGCAAACACGCAATCAGGCGCTGCATCAGCGACCGAAACAGCCAAATCCGCAGCCACCACGTCATCGGGCGTAGCCACACCGGCATCGGCCTCCGCAGCAACTAACGACACTGCCATATCCATTTCCGCATCGGACAATCCCGCAGCCGCCGATAGTGCCAGCGCAGCAACTACTGCTCCAACCGCCTCCACCGAAGTTACCGCGGCCACCGACACGCCAGCCGACGGTTCGCTCTTAGGCTTTGCATTGGCTGCATTCCTGTCGGGTTTGGTGGCATTGCTTACCCCCTGCGTTTTCCCGATCATCCCGATGACCGTCAGCTTTTTCACCAACCAGGAAAAGGGCAAGTTCAAGGCATTATTATATGGTATTTCAATTATTCTCATCTATACATTAATAGGTACCGTCGTGTCGCGGCTGAATGGGCCGGCATTTGCAAACTTCCTCAGCACGCACTGGCTGCCTAACCTGCTGTTTTTCGCCATTTTCATCACGTTCGGGCTCTCGTTTCTGGGACTGTTCGAGATCGTGCTGCCGAGTGGGTTTGTGAATAAAATGGATCAAAAAGCAGATCAGGGAGGTTACGCAGGCGTGTTCTTCATGGCATTTACATTGGTGCTGGTATCATTCTCCTGCACCGGGCCCATCGTCGGCAGCTTGCTGGTGGCTTCGGCGGGCGGAGAAGTCGTGAAACCGATCGTGGGTATGGCGGCATTTTCGGCGGCATTTGCCATTCCATTCACCTCGTTCGCATTGTTTCCGCAATGGCTGAAATCGCTGCCCAAATCCGGCGGCTGGCTAAATGCGGTAAAGGTTGTTTTGGGCTTCCTGGAACTGGCATTGGCATTGAAATTTTTCAGCATCGCCGACCAGGTTTACCACTGGAATTTGTTGGATCGTGAGATTTACCTGGCGTTCTGGATCGTCATTTTCGCGTTGCTAGGCTTTTATTTGTTAGGTAAAATCCGCACGCCGCACGATTCACCCATTGAAAAAGTGAGCGTCCCGCGCCTGCTGCTCGCTATTGTGACATTCACATTTGTGGTATACATGATCCCCGGCATGTTCGGTGCGCCATTGAAAGCCCTGGCCGGTTACCTGCCGCCGCAATCGACATTGGATTTTGATCTGAGCAAAAGAAGTGCTGCCGCAACTACGCCTTCTGCATTAGCAGGGGAATCTCGCAAGTACGCCGACCTCTTCCATCTCCCCCACGAACTCGAAGGTTTCTACGATTACCAGGAAGCATTGGCCTACGCCAAAAAAGTGAACAAGCCCGTTTTCATCGACTTCACCGGCCACGGCTGCGTAAACTGCCGCGAAATGGAAGCCCGCGTGTGGGTAGATCCGGCGGTGTTGCAGCGGCTGAACAACGATTATGTGATCGTGGCGCTCTATGTGGACGACAAAACCGAGCTCCCCGAATCGCAATGGTACACCTCGAAATACGATAACAAGGTGAAGAAAACCATCGGCGCCCAGAATGCGGATTTGCAGATTGTGAAATACAACAACAACGCCCAGCCGCATTACTGCCTCGTGGATCATGAGGGGAATCTGCTGGTTTCGCCTAAAAACTACGATCTGGACCCTGCGAAGTTCGCAGCGTTTTTGGATAGCGGGAAGGCGGCTTTTGGGAAGAAGTAGTATTGAGGAAGTCGCGTTGCGACGCAACATGGGTAGAATTCAAGTCTATCTAGGCCCACGAATCCCGTGGCGATGCAAACGTTCATCTCTGGATTACTCCTATATTAGGATCAAAAAAATCCTGCTATGGAGCAAATCATTCAAATAGCGGCCCAATTTTTCCGGGACAAACCTGTCAAACGCGCTTACCTTTTCAGCTCCGCAGCCCCGCGGTGAGAATACCAGCGAAAGCGATGTTGACATTCTCGTAGACTTGGATTACGAAAACGGCGCTGACTTTTTCGCATTCATCGATATGCAGGAACAGCTCGCGGAGCTGCTGGCAGTCAAAGTGGATTTGGTCAGCTCCAACGGCCTGTCTTCACACATCAAACGTCAGACTGATCAGGAGAAGCAATTGATCTATGAAAAAATCTGACGGTGACCGCGCCAGCATTTATTCAACTCCCTCCACTACATCAAACCATCCCAGCACTTCTCGCTGACGAATAGCACATTCCGTGCAACGAAATCCGCATTCAAATTGCTCTGTATTGACCTATCCCCTATCATTACAGGATAATTACCAAACACTATTTCCATAAAACCGACCGAAACTATGCTCAAACGCTGGCTTACCGCGCTGACGCTGCTTACTACCTCAACGATTTTTGCCCAATCCATCCGGCCGCCGGCGACGCCGCTGGTGACCATTGATCCCTACACGAGCGTATGGTCGTTTGGCGATGAGCTCACGGGCTCCATCACGAAGCATTGGACCGGCAAGCCGCATCCGATGGACGGCCTCATCCGCGTCGACGGCAAGGCGTACCGCTTCATGGGCGCCGGCACAGCCGAGATGCGAATCATCCTCCCAACTGCCAAGCAGGAGCCCTACACTGCCAAATTCACCACCACCAAGCCGGACCCGAAATGGTGGTTCAAAGACGGCTATAATATCAGCACCTGGAAGCAGGGCCCCGCGCCATTCGGCACGCACGAGCGCAACGATGCCATGCTCAAAGGAGGCACCGAATTCCCGCAGGAACTTTGGTACCGCCGCGATTTCAACCTCACAAATGTCGATTTCGAGAAGCCTGTATTGAACATTTTCCACGACGATGATGTGCAGGTGTTCATCAACGGCGTGCCCGCTTACGATTGCGCGCCTTGTTTTACGAGCGATTATGAGTTCAAACCGATCAGTCCGGCGGCGGTGAAGGCATTGAAAAAGGGCAAAAACACGCTGGCTGCTTATGTGAAAAACGGCGCCGGGCCGGGCTACATTGATGTGGGCCTGGCCGATGAAATTGCCCCGAAAGGTGCAGATGCCATTGCGCCTGCCAAGCAAACCGGCTTTGAAATGACGGCTACGCAATCCATTTACCATTTCGAAGCGGGCCCCGTGCAGCTCACTGTCCAGTTCGTGGCGCCGCTGGTGATGAAGAACCTCGACCTCATTTCCCGCCCCGTGAATTACATTGTTTACGAAGTGAAGTCGTCCGACGGCAAGCAGCACGATGTAAGCATTCTCAATGCGGTTTCCGGACTTTGGGCGGTGCATGACGCCACCCAGTCGGTCACCGGCAAAGAGGCGAACCAGGATGGTTTGACCACATTATCCCTTGCGAATACGGTTCAAAATCTGCTGGCCAGAAAGGGCGACGACGTCCGCATTGACTGGGGCCAGGCTTACCTGTCGGCTCCGGCGGCAGCGGTAAAAGGCTCCGCCATCGGCATCCCGACCGATATCATCAAAGAATTTGCCTCCAAAGGCTCGCTGAGCACCGATCAGGCCGGCACGGCATTGGCGGATGCGAAATCAATGGGATTGATACTGAATGCAGGCAAAGTAGGCAGCGAAAGCAAGCAGCTGCATGCATTGGTGGGCTATGACGACGGCTATTCGGTGCAATATTTTGGCCAAAACCTCCGTCCGTGGTGGAACCGCGAGGGCAACAAAACCATCGCAGAAGAGCTGAAAAGCGCCGAAACCGATTTCACTAAAATCCTCCTCGCCTGCGAGCAGACTGACAAAACCATTTACGACGACGCATTCAAAGCCGGCGGCAAGCAGTATGCCGAGCTATGCGTATTGGCATACCGTCAGGCCATTTCAGCCCACAAGCTCGTCGCCGACCCAAGCGGCACGCCATTGTTTTTCTCCAAAGAAAATTTCAGCAACGGCTCTATTGGAACGGTCGATATCACTTATCCATCGGCGCCATTGTTCCTGCTTTATAACCCGACGCTGCTCAAAGGCATGATGGAGCCCATCTTCTATTATTCCGAAAGCGGCAAATGGACCAAGCCTTTCGCTGCGCACGACGTGGGCACCTACCCTCTCGCCAATGGCCAGACCTACGGCGAGGACATGCCCGTGGAAGAAGCCGGTAACATGCTCATCCTCACCTACGCCATCACCAAAGCCGAGGGTAACACGGATTTCGCCAAAAAGCATTGGCAAACCCTCACCGTGTGGGCCAATTACCTGAAAAAAGAAGGCTTCGACCCTGCCAACCAGCTCTGCACCGACGATTTCGCGGGCCACCTCGCCCGGAACACGAACCTGTCGATCAAAGCCATCATGGGTCTCGCCTCTTACGCCAAGCTCGCCGAACAACTCGGCGACACCCAGCAAGCCACCGAAGTAAATGCATTAACCAAAGACTTCGCCCAAAAATGGATGCAAATGGCCGCCGACGGCAACCACTACGCGTTGACCTTCGACAAAAAAGGCACTTGGAGCCAGAAATACAACCTCGTCTGGGACAAGCTCCTCGGCCTGAACGTGTTCCCCGCCACCGTAGCCCAAAAGGAAATGGCCTATTACCTCACCAAACAGCAACCGTTCGGCCTCCCACTCGACAGCCGCAAAACGTACACCAAATCCGACTGGATCGTCTGGACGGCCACATTAGCTGAAAAGCCGGAAGACTTCCAGGCGCTGATTGCGCCGGTGTTTAAATATGCTAATGGCACTACCGATCGCATTCCATTATCCGACTGGCATGAGACTACCAATGGGAAATCGGTTGGTTTTCGGGCGCGGTCTGTGGTTGGGGGCTATTGGATGAAGGTGCTTGGGGAGAAGTGGAAGTAGTAAGCTTCGCTTAGTCGTGAAGTCAAGGGGTCAGAAGTTGTCAGGTTTTGGCGATTTCTGGCCCTTTTTAGAAATCATAACTAACCCCATCCGGAAGCGCTTCCACAGCGACTTTCATCCACTTCCCTTTGATTTTGATCACTACGATGTCGCGATCCTTATCGTAAAAGATCGTCCCATCCCCGCCGTTTTTCAGCTCTTTGTAATTGACATATTTGGCATCTTTCTCCGCATTCTGTTCATCGTCACCGTTCGGCTTTGTGGCCGAAACATCTTCTTTTCCGATCGCACCGAGCGTTAATGCGTTGGTCAGTTTGAGCGAGCCGTAGAACAGCGCCTTGTCGCGCCCGAACATAAATGAATGCTGCCGAACGTCGGAGCCGATTTTAAACCAGTTGTAGGCCGTCTCGTCGTGGTTATAGACCGTCGAGTAATAGTAAAGCTCTGCCACCGGTCGCTCAGCCTCGATATGTTTATTGACAAGCATGGTGATGCGCGACTTATCGTCTTTCGCATACCCTTCAAACACGTGATATCCCCATCGCTTCCGGTTCCGTTCCTCTGCATTACCGCGCACCTGAATCATGTACGGCGTGCTCAGGATGCCGTCAACGGTCGTGTACATCGGTGTTTTATCTCGTGCAAAACCAAAGCTATATCCCCGCTCCTTCCACCGAAACCATGTCGTATCAATATCCGACCGAAGTTCCAAACGTTTATAGGCGGATTGCTCGCTTCCCTGGATCAGTTGCACGTACGGCTTTTGAGGGTTCGCCTCAGTGGTTTGCTGTGCAAGGACACTGGTGCTGATAAGCAGGATCAGGCTTGGAAGAATATATTGTTTCATATTTAGAGCGGAACACGGTTGGAGCTATGACAGGTTTTGATCCTTGTAAATTTAACGCGCGATGTTAAATCTGCAAGTTGATTTCCAAGTTGATCGACTTTGCCGGACTTTTGCGGACATTTTTTAGTTTTTGTAACAATTCACTAACTTAACGGCACGAAGTGCAGGACAACGCCTACCTTCACTACTCAACATGGACTCGCCGTTCCCCTACCGATTGACCACCGCCCGGAAAATGAAGGGATTGTCACTACAAAAATTGGCTATTATGCTAGGGAGACCATTTAACAAACAACTACTGCACAGGCTGGAAAACGGTAGCCAGGTGCCCAATGGCAATCAGTTGATCAAACTGAGTAATGCACTTGACCAGCCGCTTGACTATTTTCTGAAACCTTCTTTTGCAACGGTTGCTGAACTCGACTCGAAGAAAATCCAAAAAGCAGGAAAAAAGGCGGGCGGACGCGTTCTCGAGTTGGCGAGCGATTACTTTGAGCGATTTCTGGAACTCGAAGATTTGCTTGGAATTAAGCATCAAACTCAGTGGCCATTTCAAAGCGTGAAACTGGTGCCAGGCGATTATGCGGCAATAAACCAAGCCGCATTGCATGTTCGCCAGATGATCTGGAACGTAGGAACCGGTCCATTGCACAACATTAGCGGCATTTTGGAAACGAATGGGTTGAAAGTTCTTATGGTTTCAGAAGAATCGCTGCCCGAGGCCACATTTGATGGATTCTCCACCATTGTCAGCGGAGAAAAAGGTTGCATTGTAGTCAACGAGAACCCGGCTATCCCGCTTGTCAGGAAACGCTTTATATTGCTTCGGGAATTCGTAAATCTGTACATCGACGTCTCGGAGCTGGAAACGAAGGAAGCTAAGACCGTTTGCGATGCTTTTGCAGGGGCACTGTTAGCACCGAGATTGTCGTTGATCGAAGCCTTTGGGGAGTACCGTACCTCAATTCATATCACTGAACTTTTACTTTTTCAGCGCATTCATGGTGCTCCGATCAGCGTGATTTTATCAGCACTCCGGCAAAACGGGATCATTTCCCAATCCCACTTTACCGAACAAATGGTTCAATATAATGCAGGGTTGAAAGCCCACGATGGCGGCAGCTTTGCGGGAATTGAGGAACCATACCGATTTCAGCAACTTCTTCTCCGAGCACTGGCTTGTGGAATTGTCTCCGAAAGCAAAGCCGCCTCGCTGATGAACATGAAAGTCGCGGAATTCAGGGAATATTTAGACAAGATGCTGGATGAGAATAGCGGTCACTGATACCAACATTTTCATCGACCTCATCAAGATCAACCTGTTCAAAATCGGCGTCAGCATAACGACGACCGAAGAAGTCATCAACGAACTGCTGGGATATCAACAAGCTGTTTTGTCGCCATTCATTGAAAGCGGTAATCTCATTGTTTCCAGTTTTTCCGCCGACGACATCAGGCTGATCGAGAGTTGGCCGATTCCCCGTGGGCTGTCCGTCGTCGACACGGGTTTGTTTTTGTTTGCCAAGACTGGCGAAGATTATTTGATTCTCACCAACGACCAACTCTTGCGTAGCACGTGTCAACATTACCACATTGAAGTGCATGGGATGCTTTGGCTTATGGACTTGTTTTTCGAACAGGGCCTCTCGACGGGATTGGAACTTTGCGAAGCATTGAGCCTGCTCATGAAAGGTTTTCATCGGCTGCCTCTCTTAGAATGCAAGATTAGGCTTAACCAATGGTCGCCTTGATAATGGGTTATCTCATTTGCAACCTAAGATAGCTCATGTTGAAATTACTTACAGTTCCCGATAAAGAAGCTTTAAAGTTTTGCCCTGTTATGGTGCGGGAACTGCGAAAGCCACCCGAATGCTTTTACTGTGCATTAGGACACCTAAAACAGGGCACATTTTCCATCTTCCAGTACTTACAGCAATTCTTTTCGCGAAATATATGCGGCGCGCATAATCTTATAACCCTCAATGCATTTACATTCCAGAAATTGACCGGCAGATAATCGCAGTAACATCTTCTTGCATTTTTTACGCCGCTTTCCCAACTTACGCCTACCTAAAAATTGTAACATCATGAAGAATCTTGCTAGCATTGCCCTGCGATGGTGTGGGTGTGGCGAAAGCCCCCCGGACGTAGTTACATACGTTAGGTCACCTTAGGCAGGGCATTATTTTTCCAACCTAAAAATTGTAAAATAATGACAACATCAACACACACAGCCGAATTTACGGATTCGGTATGCCTTGCCTATGGCAGGCAAGTACAGGAACTTTTAAACGCAGGCAGCCCTTCCGAAATGCTGGATCATCTGTGGTCGATTTACAGCGATGCAATGGCATTTCAGCAAGAAGCGGGCTACAATCCGCGTGTTAGTGACATTTTCATGACTTTCCGGGAGCTGATCTTCTTCATGCAGCGCATTGAAAGTGTGAAAGCGTGATTGTAAATGAAGGGCTCAGGAATCGCCAATCCTTCGACTTCTGAGCCCTTTTAATAGTTGATTTCAAGCCTTCTGCTCATTCCCAGGATTATGTCTTGCGAAATTTGGTTAAATTGTCATTACAACTGACGACGCGACAATGAAAATTGAAAGACAAAACGAAGACATCGTCATACGGCTCAACGCTTCCCTCATCAATATGGAGGAAGTACAAAAGCTTACCAGCTATTTCCGCTTCATCGAATCCAACGCCCGAAATGCCGGAACGGAGGAAGAGGCCGCAGAACTCGCACGTGAAGTGCATAGCACATGGTGGGCGGAGAACCGTAGCCGTTTTATCACGTGATTATAGTTGTAGACGTAAACATCATTTTCAGTGCCCTCATCACGCCAGATGGTAAACTGGCCAAAATTCTCACCCATCCCGATTTACCTGCCCGGCGCATAAGCTGCTATTATGCGGTTGTAGAGCTTTTCAAGCATCAATCCAAAATTGTAAAGTATTCAAAGAAATCAGTTGATGAAGTCATCGATGACCTATTCGATGTGCTCACCAGCATGCACCTTTACAATGAAACATTAATAGAGCCTGAGCATTGGAAAGAAGCGGAACGGCTCACAGCAGGCGTTGATTCATTTGACATTAACTATGTGGCTCTCGCCTTGCAAACAGGCGCCATGCTATG
Organism: Dyadobacter fermentans DSM 18053; assembly: GCF_000023125.1. Taxonomy (NCBI): domain Bacteria; kingdom Pseudomonadati; phylum Bacteroidota; class Cytophagia; order Cytophagales; family Spirosomataceae; genus Dyadobacter; species Dyadobacter fermentans. The sequence goes on along the minus strand of NC_013037.1, from coordinate 5,027,596 downwards.
GACCGGCGATAAGAAGCTGGTCGATCACCTGCGTAAGATGGGCTTCGAGCGAACGATCAGCACGGCCGAATTGTATGATGCATTGCTATAAAAACGCCCCGCTATCAACCGACAGCGGGGCGTTTCATTCATCTCCATGCCACCCGACATGATCATTGGGCGCCAGCACCAAGGCATCATCAAGCCTCCAAAACCAACTCCTCCCTATTCTTCCGCTTCTTCCGCTTGGCAAGCTTCTCCTTAATCCTATCCACCACATAATAAGCACTAGGAACCAGGAACAAAGTCAAAAGCAAGGAACTGGTCAACCCCCCAATGATCACCCAAGCCATCCCATTCTTCACCTCAGCACCGTCACCGGAGGCCAATGCGATCGGCAGCATACCCGCAATCATCGCGATGGTAGTCATCAAGATCGGACGTAAACGTTCCTTACCCGCTTCGATCAGCGCTTCTTTCAATGCATAACCTTCTTCTTTCAGCTGATTCGCAAAGTCCACGATCAAAATCGCGTTTTTGGCTACCAGACCGAGGAGCATGATCATACCCACAATCGAGAAGATCGTCAAGCTTTCCATGGTCAAAGCCAGGGCGGTCAATGCGCCTACGAGGGCTACCGGGATCGAGAAGAGTACCACGAATGGATAAATGGTACTTTCATAAAGCGCCACCATGATGAGGTAGATCAAAATGATACCCAGGAGCAATGCCGCGCCGAGGCTGCCGAATGCGTCGGCCTGGTTTTTCAGGTCACCGCGGTATTCGATGCTGATGCCTTCGGGGAGCTTCACGCTGGCCATTTTGGCCTGGATGTCGGCACCGATCGAGCCGGATGGACGGCCGATTACCTGCGAGTTGATCGTGATCGACGACAGGCGGTCGATGCGTTGAAGGACGCTTTCGCCCATGCCTTCTTTCACGGTCGCGAACTGAGCGAGCTCGAAAGTCTGGCCCTGGTTGTTCACGAAAGTGAGCTGGCGGATGTCATCGGCTTTCGAACGGTCGATCTGGTCGAGGTTCACCATGATGTCGTACTCCTTACCATTCTGTTTGAACTTCGAACGGTCGTCGCCGCGGAAGGCGGTTTGCAAGGTCGCTCCCACTTCGGCGGCATTGATGCCGAGCTGCGCCATTTTCTCCCGGTCGAGGGTCACGCCTACTTCCGGTTTCGGGTCGTCCACCGAGTAATCCACGTTGGAAGTTCCCGGCACGGAAGCCACGATTTCCTTCACTTGCGCGGCCGTTTTGCGGATCACGGTCATGTCCGTACCTTTTACGGCCACCTGGATCGGCGCCTGGTTGGCATTACCGGTAATCGAAGTCGGCGCCACGGTCACTTTTACGCCCGGGATTTGCAATACCTCTTTTTCAATGCTTTGACCAAATTCTTCGGAAGAAACCGTACGCTCTTTCTTATCGACCAATTGCACAGTCAAATCGGCAATGTTGCTGTTGGAAGTGGTTCCCAAACCGGTGCTGCTGTAACCGACATTGGTAAATACCTTGGTCACTTCGGGTTTGGCCAAAAGGATTTTCTCCACACGCTGCGCTACCTGGTTGGTTTGGTAAACGGACGCCGTCGGCGCGAGTTCAATCGACACATTCAACTCGCCGCGGTCGCTTTGCTGCATGAATGCCGCTCCCACGAACCCGCCCGGTACCAACGCAATCGACCCGATGATCAATGCCAGAGAAAGCAGGAAAATGTAGCGCTTGTGGCCCAGCACCCAGGTGAGGATGCGACCGTATTCTTCTTTGATATTATCCAGAAATTTCTCGAAACCAAGGTTCAAACGGCCCCAAAGCGTGTTTTTATCCAAAACCTCCACCTTACCGAAACGCGATGCAAGCAGCGGCGTCAAGGTGAATGACACGAGCAAACTCATCAATGTCGAGAACACGACTACGAGCGAGAACTCGCGCAAAATATTACCGATGAGGCCCTGCGTCAATGCGAGCGGCACGAATACCACCACGTCCACCAGGGTAATGGCCAATGCGGTGAAACCAATCTCGGCCCGACCATCCAATGCGGCTTGCCAGCGGCTTTTGCCCATTTCCATGTGGCGGTTGATGTTTTCCAACACCACAATCGAGTCATCGACGAGGATACCCACCACGAGCGAGAGCGCCATGAGCGTCATCAGGTTCAGCGAGAAGCCCATTACGCTCATCAGAATGAACGTCGGGATCATCGACGACGGCAACGCCACGAGGATGAACATCGAGCTCCGGAAGCTGTGAAGGAACAATAGCATCACGACTGACACAATCAACACGGCGAGTCCAAGGTCAAATACCACGGCGTCGGCCGATGCCAATGTGTAAATGGACTGGTCAGAGGCGATGTTAAATTTCAAACCCTGCGACGCATATTGCTTTTCCAGGCTCGTCAGGCGCTCGCGGGTGAGCTTGCTCACGTCCACCGCGTTCGCATCGGATTGTTTCTGGATTTGCAATGCCACCGACGGACGGCCATTGATGTGATTCACCGCCGTAGCATCGGCCACGCCGTCATACACCTCGGCAATGTCCCTCAAAAAGACCTGTCCGCCATTCGAAGATTTACCTACGATTACATTTCTCAGATTTTCAACCGTAGTGAGCTTGGCATCGAAACGGATGGACAACTGGTCGTCCTGGGTTTTCACCTGGCCGGCCGGGTAAGAAGTGTTTGCATTGTTGATCGCGGCCGAAACCTGGCTGATCGACAAATGGTAAGCCTTCAATTTATCCTGACTGATATTCACCTGGATCTGGCGCTCGGTACCACCGATAATGGTCACCTGCCCCACACCCGCCACGTTCGAAAGCTGCGGTTTCAGCTTGTCGTCGATCAGGTCGTACAATGCAGAGGGCGACAGGTTCGCCGTCACACCCATTCTCAAAACCGGGATTTCGTCGGTCGAGAATTTGTTGATCACGGGGCGGTCGGCGTCGTCGGGCAGGAGCGAAATCACCTGCTCCACTTTCCGCTGCGCTTCCTGCTGCGCCAAATCGACGCTAATGCCCTGCTTGAGCTGGATAATCACGGACGATACCCCTTCCTGCGAAGTCGAGTTGATCTGGTCCAGACCTTCAATGGCCGACACAGCATCCTCGATATGCTTCGTCACATTCGTTTCGACTTCGTCCGCGGAAGCACCGCGGTAGGTCGTCATCACGCTCACAACATTGGCCTCGAATTTAGGCAACAGGTTGTAAGACAATTGGTTGTAGCTGATCAACCCGAATAGTACCAGTACGACGAATACTACGGTGATGAAGAGCGGTCTCTTTACGGCTACTTCGGTAATTGACATAATTCTTTCAGTTTGCTGATGAAGTTATTTTGTAACGGTCACCGCGGCGCCTTCGCTGAGGTTGATCTGGCCGGTCGTCACCACCGTTTCACCCGCTTTCAGGCCGCCGAGTACTTCCACATTGTCGCCCACTTCGCGGCCCACTTCGATCTTGCGCTGCTTGGCCACATTGCCTTCCACCACGTACACATACGGGTTACGCACGCTTTCCACGAGGGCGCTGCGCGGGATTAGGAGCGACTGCGCGCTGCTTTTTTGCTGGAATTCCACACTCACGAATGTACCCGCTTTCAGTTCCGTCGAGTTTTTCACCGTAATTTCCACCGGATAGTTGTGCGACTCGTCGCCTTGCGGAGCGATGTAGGAAATCACGCCATCGATCTTTTTACCAGGGAAAATGCTGGTGCTCACCGCCACGTGCTGGCCTTCTTTGAGCTTGTACACATCATTTTCATTGATCATCACCTGCACTTTCAGGCGCGATACATCCAGGATGGTCCCCAGCGAAGTGCCCACGTTCACAAACTCGCCCGGCTCGATGTTCTTCTTCACAATGCGGCCGCTGATCGGCGCCTGAATGGACGCGTCGCTGATCTGCTGTTTGATCTGCTCGGCCTGGTTCAATGCATTGTCGTAGTTGTACTTGGTATCGTTCACCTGAACTTCGGTGGCTGCATTACCTGCCAAAAGCTTGTTGTAGCGGTCGGTGTCTTTCTTCAATTTATTAATATTGAGTTCCGTAGCTTCGAGCGACAGCTCTTTCAGCTTGCTGTCCACTTTCACGATCGTCGCGCCTTGCTGTACGTGCGAGCCGAGTTCATATTTCACAGAAAGCACTTTACCGGCTGCGGTGGCCATGATTTCCGCTTCTTTATATGGAATGAGGCTACCCGTGCGGATCAGTTGCTGATCCGCGCTGCCTTCCTTCACGGCCATGGCCGTTACCGGAATGGTAACGTTTTTATTGTCGGGCATTTTCTTCTTCTCGTCGATCTTAGCCTTGTTGGCGACCAATCTTACGCCGATCAAAACGCCGATGAGGACGATGGAACCGATGATGATGAGTTTTCTTTTCATGGGAAAAATTCAATGTTGAATGACTGAATGATTGAATGACTGAATGTCAAGCGAGTGAATGTTTATTGATGAAGTGTATTTATGGCAATGCTGTGTAAAAAGTATTAAGACTGCCTTGTGACTGCTCCAAGCCGAGTTTGGCCTGGTAGTAGCTCAGCATCGAGTTGATGTAGTTGCTTTGCGACTCTTTGTAGGACGTTTCGGCGTTGAGGAGGTCGGTGAGCGGAACGGTGCCTTCTTTATATTGAAGGGTCGTTACGTCGTAGACTTCTTTCGCGAGGTTCACGTTATTTTCGTCGCTGGCCAGGTTGGATTTCGCTTTTTGAAGCTGGGTCAATGCGTTGCTGTTCTGCAATTCGTAGTTCTGCACATTCAGTTTCAGCTGCTCTTTCTGCGTCATCAGGTTCAAATCGGCCTGCTTGAATTGGGCATCGCGGCGGAAGCTGTCGAAAATCGGAATGCTCAGTTTCAAACCGATGGCGCCGTAGCTGAACCAGTTGCCCCAGGAAGTACCCAGGTCGTTGCCCAACGCCTGCACGCCATAACGGCCGTAAACCGACACTTTGGGGAGGTAACCGGCCTTGATGCGCGCTTTTTCCAGCTCCTGCAACTCCATGTTCAGGTTTTGTATTTTAAAATCCGTCAGGTTGGAAGCCTCGAACGCGCCCGGTTCCACGAGCTTGAATGGCTGTTCCAGCGGATTGTCTGCCAAAACCAACGGTTCGGTCAGCGGCATGCCCATCTGGAATTTAAGCTGGTTTTCGGAAAGCGTGAGATTACTTTCGGCGAGTGTGAGTTGTGATTTGATGTTATTCAAATTCACCTGCGTGCGGTCGTAATCCACTTTCTTGATCACGCCATTGTCGAGTTGCAGCTTCAATGTACCCAGGATCTGACTCGTTTTATCCAGATTATCCTTCAAAAGCGCGATCTGCTGCTGGGTTACAAACACCTGGTAATAAGCATTGGCGACATTATATATGATCGTTTCCTTCGTCCGCTGCGAGTTCAGCACTGCATTTTGCTGGTTAGGCTTGTTGGCCTTAATGCCGATCAGCATCGCCTGGTCGAACACCACCTGGTCTACCTGGGCCGATGCATTGCTCTGGTATTTGGTACCCAGCGCCACGCGACGGTCTTCCCCGCCAAACAATGCGCCCGGCAGCACGGTCGATTGCAGTTTCAGGTTATCGTCGAGCGAGGCATTACCCGCCACTTGCGGCAGATAACCCGCAAGCGCCTCTCGTCCTTGCTGAACGGCCGTACTTTCCTTATACTGGGCTATTTTGACATTCCCGTTGTTCTTGATCCCGTATGCAATGCAATCCTTCAAAGTCAGGCTCGTTTGAGCCCAGCCCGGCGCCACCGAGGCGGCTGCGACCATGATTGCTGCGATCCATTTACTTTTCATTTTCTGACGAGTTGTTGATTTGTGGCTAATGGTAGATAGTTGATACCTCTACTGGTGATATGTCAACTATTTATTTAAAAATTTTTATTTGTCTACTACTTTCACGACGCGGTCCAGGTAACCCAGGAACGTATCCCATTCCTGCTCGCTAAAATGCTCCATAATCTGATTGTTGAATGCGATAGCCAGCGACTGAATGCGCTCGCAGACAAACTTGCCGCTCGGCGTCAGTGAAATCAGGTTCTTTCTTTTGTCCTCAATATCACTTTCAATTTTCAGGAAACCATCCTTATGCAATGTCTGCACAGAACGCTGGATTCCCGCTTTATCTTTTTGCAAAATATTGGCAATGTCCTGCTGCGTTCGCGCCTGTTCCTGGAAATATACAACCATCAGAATAGGAAGCTGCTCGGCCAGCACGGGTATCCCCTCATTGACCAGCTCGGCATTCATTTTCTTGAAAACAGTTTTCGTGACAGCCCCCAGTTTGAACTGCAATGAGTTCTTCAATTCTTCCCGAAGGTTCTGCCAGCTATCTATGTTTGCGCTCATGATGATACAAAGGTAAAATGTGTTGATATGTCAACCAAATTTCAGATGAAAAAGTTTTTGATAACAGGATTAATGGTTGAATGCGTTGGATGAATGGCTAACAAAAAGAGCGGCGACATCGTTTGATGCCGCCGCTCTCCTGTTTTTCGAAGTATTCTACTTGCCCAGTGTCTTGAAAAGCGAGCCTTTCGTCACCTTGTCCGTGAGCGCCATACCGTTGATGATCGCGAGCTCATCCAGCTTATTATCAGGCTGGTTCGCATCTTTCAGCGCGTCGCGCAGTGTGCCGTCGCGCTGCACGGTTTTGATGCGGATACGCTCCGGCTGGCGGTTGAGAATATTGCCATCCGAAACGGATTTGAAGCCCTGCGCTACCGAGCGGAACTGTCCGGCATTCGCCGCGAAGTTACCCGCCGCAGCCACGCCGTGGATCGCGTAAATATTGCCGCCGTACTGGATCAGCCACGTCGCCACCTGGATCGTATTTGCCGTTGCTGCCGCAGCCTGTCCATTCGCACCCTGCTCCACCTGCTGCGACGTCATCACGATCGCGGGGTTGCCATTAATAGTGGCCTTTTCATTGTCAATCACTTTCAAACCGTAGTTTTTCACCACTGTCTGCGCGGCTTCTTCCAACCTTTTGCCTTGCGCGAGCGTGAACAGCATCATTGATTTACCGTCTTTGGCGGCCATCTGAAACTGCGCCGGGGAGTTTTCATACTGCCAGCCGCTCGGCACCGGGAACTGGAATTTCAGCGACGGGTGGTAAAACGTGTTGTTCTCCACAAATCCCTGCTGCGGATCATTACCATATATAATGCCGTCGATTTTGCGCAGGTACGCATCACGGTTCACATTGTATTTGCCCGGATGCTCGGTCTGGTATTGCGTTGCCAGCTTGCTCACCTTCGACATACGGTCGCCCGGATCGGGGTGGGTAGACTGGAAAGTAGGAATAGACTGTCCGGCCTTTTCAGAGATGCGTTTCAGTGTACCAAAGAAATCGGCCATCTCTTTCGCATCGTACCCGATTTTGCTTGAATAATCCACCCCGATTTTATCCGATTCGGTCTCGTGATCGCGGCTGTAACTCAAAAAGAGCAAGCCCAATGCCTGCTGCGCCTGCTCGCCCATGGCGCGGACCTGCGGCGAGAGGATCATCCCGGCCGCCAGACCTACCTGACCAAAAATCTGGGAAGTTTGCTGACGCGCCGAGTGGCGGGCGGTAATGTGGCCGATTTCGTGGCCTAGTACCCCGGCGAATTCTGCTTCATTATTGAAATGCGCCATAATTCCCCGTGTAAAGTATACGTAACCGCCAGGCACCGCAAATGCATTCACGACGGGCGAGTCTACGATGAAGAATTTGTAGGGCAATTCCGGCCGGTGGGAAATTTTGGCCATCGCCATCCCCTTTTCATTGATGAAGGATTGCAGGTTTTTATCATCGTAAATGCCCATTGTTGCCACAATAGACGGGTGCGATTCGGCTCCGAGCGCTTTTTCCTTTTCTTCGGACATGAAGACGATCTCTTTTTTGCCCGTCACCGGATTTTTAGAACAGCCTGCGAGCATTCCAGCCGCCACAACTGCCGGCAGAATGCGAAATGCGTATTTCATTTTCATATTAGTGTGAAAATTACTAGTTAGAAGGAGTTGCCAAAATTAAACGTTGTTGTCAACTTTTATGCAAAGAATCATGCCAATTCGCGCATTGAGCGATCGGCCGCTGGCTTTTATCAATAGGCGTTCCAAAACTGGCGTCGTGCTGCCGTTCAAAAATATTTTCCATTCCCAAGGCATATTCCATAAATTACGCCTTAGTCCACAATTCAAGCGGAACAGATATTTTATACAAACCCGACCTGACGCCCGTACATGCCTCATTTTACAGCACTATGAGTTTTAAAAAAATCACATATAGCGCGCTTCCATCCTTGCTTGCCCGACTAGATTTTCTGGGACTGTTCGAGAAAGACCCATTCGGCAATTTACTGACAATCAAACGATTATTAATCTTCATACTGGGCTGGTTTACCTATTACCGGTACACGGCCGTCAATAAGATCCGCATTACCGGCACCGAGCATTTAATGGACCTTCCCGATCAGGGCGTGCTTTTCCTGTCCAACCATCAAACCTATTTCGCGGACGTCATCGCATTTTTCCACATTTTTTGTGCCGTGAAATGGGGCTACAAAGACACCATGTCGCCACCGTTTTACCTCTTTTCGCCCCGTGCAAGAATGTATTACGTGGCCGCCGCCGAGACGATGCGTGGCGGACTTTTACCCAAAATATTCAGCATGGGCGGCGCCATTACCATCGAGCGCTCGTGGCGGGCAAATGGCGAGGATGTGAAACGCCAGCTCGACACCTCCGCCCAGGACCGCATTGGCGAGGGCTTGCAGCATGGCTGGGTGGTGAGCTTCCCGCAAGGCACCACCAAACCGTACGCCCCTGTACGCAAAGGCACCGCGCATTTGATCAGCGAGCACCACCCAATCGTCATCCCGGTCGTGATCAACGGTTTCAGAAGGGCATTTGATAAAAAAGGATTACGTTTCAAGAAGCGAAACACGAAGCTCACTGTGCAGTTCAAGCCGCCCATGCATTTCCTGCCGGGCGAATCGGTTGAGCAAATGGTCGCACGCGTCACGCAGGCGATCGAACAGGAGGCGCCGGGAGAGGTTTCGCCGGGCGACGCTTCGCCAAATGGAGATGCACAGCCGACAAACATCTAGCATGGTACGGCTTTTTTGATACCACACATTATGGGAAAGAAAGTACTGATCACCGGCGGCACCGGGCTGATAGGCAAGCGGCTGACGCAAATGCTCCTCGAAAAAGGTTATGAAGTGGCATTTCTGAGCCGGAAAAAGGCCACCATTCCATCCGTTCAGGTTTTTGAATGGGATATTTCAAAGGGATACATCGAAGAGGGCGCGCTCGACAATGTGCATTTCCTCGTGCATCTGGCCGGTACCAATGTAGGCGAAGGCCGCTGGACCGAAGAACGCAAAAAAGACATCCTCGCCAGCCGCACGGAATCCATTAAACTCATAGCCAAAAAGCTCGCGCACGCACCCAACAAGCCCGTCGCATTCGCCTCGGCATCGGGCATCAGCTACTACGGCCAGGATACCGGCGATCAGAAAAACACCGAATCCACGCCCGCAGGCCATGATTTTCTCTCGCACGTGAGCGTTGAATGGGAGAAAGCCGCCGATGAAATTGCCGCGTTGGGCATTCGTACGGTAAAGCTCCGCACGGGCATTGTGATCAGCAAGGAAGGCGGCGCGATCCCGAAAATTGCATTACCCGCCCGCTTCGGCGTGGGCGCGCCGCTAGGCTCGGGAAAGCAGTGGATTTCGTGGATTCACCTCGATGATATGTGCAAAATGTATATCGAAGCGCTCGAAAACGAAAACTGGCAAGGTGCATATAATGCCGTAGCCGCGCCGCCAGTGACCAACGAAGGCCTCACCAAAGCGATCTGCAAAGTCCTCCACCGCCCCCAATGGTTCCCAAATGTACCAGCATTTGCATTGAAGCTTGTTTTTGGCGAAATGTCAGCAGTGGTGCTGGGCGGCAATTATGTAATTAATGAAAGAATTGAACGCGAAACCGGGTTTCAATACCAATATGGCGAGCTTGAAGCGGCGTTGAAAGCGGAATTGGTTTGAAAACTTCGGCTGTCGGCTGTCGGCGATCGGCTGTCGGCTTTCAGTAGTCAGCGCCCAGCAACCGGAAACCGCTGTCGCCTGTCCGGCACATCGCAAGGCCGAAAGCCGACAGCCGACAGCCGAAGTAAAATCACTCCTCCTCGTCACTCTCCAACTCCTCTTCGTCAATCGTCAGCACCTGTGCGGTTTCGAGCCATTTTTCCCGTTGGAGTTGTGCCTTAAAATCATCCAGCACGTTCAGTTGCACATTGCCATTGCTGAAAACCGACATTTGCAAGCCTACGAATGCAAGCGCCTCGTTCAGGCGGTCTTCGAGCGGCGTGGCAGTAAAAATGCAGTCATGCCAGTACCATTCCAGCGATTCGCCGGCTACTTCCTCTACAATATTGATATAATCCTGAACCGTGTAACCGATAAATGGCTTGCCGAAACGCACCCATAGCAGGCGCATCACATCGTCCAGCGACTGGGTGTGGTTGGTTTTTTTCCTCAAATACAAATCCAGAATGAGCGCTACCAATGCACCCTTGTGGTACACCGACACTTTACGGTTCGGGATGCCCTTTTCGTAGCCATCCAACCAAAGGTCGAACGACGATTCGGCCAGCGATTGCGCGGCGTGGGCGCTGCTTTCGAAATGGCGCTTCATATACACCTGCAATTCCTTGATGTAGGTTTCGTCGTTGAACACGCCGGCCCGTTTCAGGAACAAGTCGCCATAGTAAGTCGTGCAGCCTTCGGCCACAAAGCAGGTTTGGAAATAGTTTTCTTTGGTAAAATCATAGGGTAACAGCTCCGCAGGACGAATGCGGATGATATTCCAGGCATGGAAAAGCTCGTGCGAGCTCACGCCGAGGAGGTCGGCATACAGGCCTTCGCCCTCATCGTCTGGGCCGAGCACCACCATCGTCGAGTTCTGGTGCTCCACGCCGTGGTAGAATGCGGTGGGTAAAATGAGGTTCAGGAAATGGTAGTCTTTTTCCGGGAATTCCTGCATCATCGCGATCTGCTCGCGGGAAAAGCGGCGGAAATCGCGCTCGATGCGGCGCCAGTTAGGTTTCAGGTTGCCGTGCATCCATATTTTAAACTGCACGCCGCGGACTTCGTAGTCGCACTGCTGTAAGGTTGCCGAGGCGAGCATCGGGCTGTCGACCAGCTGATAAAAATCCCTGGCCGATAATGCATTCTTACCAGCCGATGGCAAACCGCACGCGATTTGGTATCCTTCGGGCAAATCCAGCTCCACGTGGTAAGGCTCCGTCATGCGGCCTTCGGTGTACATGCAGAAGTTGACGAAATTGAGATACCACAATCCCTCGTCCACATAGCTGCTGCCCGCATTTTGAATGGCTGCGTAGTAAGTATAATGTATCCGGACCTCGTTTTCGCCCGCCGTTCCAACGCGCCAGCGGTCTTTGGTTACTTTATGCAAAGGCAGTTTGTGACCAGCGGGTGAGGTCGCTTCGATAAATTGAATATTTTTGGCAAAATTTTGAAGCTCATACCGCCCGGGCCGCCACGCAGGCAGCTGGATCTCGATGTGATCGCTGGTGATTTCGGGGATGGTGTAGGTAATGTCGAGAAAACGGGATTGCGGGTCAGGTACGGAAACGTAATAATGCATAAGCGAAACGCGTGGTGTTAAGAGGAGCCGGAAGCGCAGTTTGGAGAAGACCAAAAACAGAAGTTCCTACGTTACCAGTTACAATATTATAAAACAAACGATTTTCAGATGAAAAGCAAAATCCTCCTGCCAGTGATGTTTCTGCTGGCGGTTTTGATCAGTCCTTCCCTGATGGCGCAAGACGAATACTACCGTCCCGACTCCCTTCGCAAGGAGCAGCCGGAAAGAAAGGAAGTCCCTCCCATTGAAAGAAACCCCCAGGACCAGAAGCCGGTGCTGGCGGAAAAGAAGAAGCTGGAAGATTTTAAGGATAAGAAATTCATCGAAAGGCTCCGTCTCGGCGGGAGTTTCGGGCTAAGCCTTGGAACGGTAACAAACATCAACGTTTCGCCGATGGCGGGATATGAGCTGACTGAAAAACTCGTAGGCGGCGTAGGTGCGACAATCATGTATTTCCGCTATAAATATTATGATATCAACACGGCTTACTACGGCGGGCGCGCGTTTCTGATGTACAATGTGATCCCCGTCGTCAACATCATCGGCGAATTTGAGGCGATGAATGTCGTAGGATCTTACCAAAAACGGCAGTGGCTCGGCTCACCGATGGCCGGGGCATCCTATTCGCAGCCTATTGGGGGGAAATTTATCAAAGCAGTGCATTTAACGGCCTTGTATAATTTCAGCTACGACAGCCAGATCGACAAATACAGCGGCCAGAACCTGTCGCCTTACGGCAGCCCGTTCGTTTTCAGGGTAACATTCCTGTAAAAAGGCTCAGGCCTGATTTTTAAGTCTTCATTTGAACTAACCATTCAGATGAAGACTTTTTATTCAATACTAACTTCAACTATGGAAAATCCCGTATTAATTTTTGGCGCCGGCGACGTAGGTATGCAGGCCCTCGATATTTTCAGAAGAAATAATGTACTCGTTTACGGCTTCCTCGACGACCATGCGGAGCTGCACGGCCGGGAGTTCGGCGAAGTGAGCGTGCTCGGCAATACCGACGACACGAGCTACCTGAACATCATCGGTTCCAAATGTGAGGCATTCATCGCGATCGGCGAGCGCTCGGTACGTGAAAGGCTGGTGGAATCGCTGAACGAAGAATACAAAAATATGCCCGTGAATGCGATCCACGACACCGCGGTGATTTCCGGCATGGCGTCCATCGGCCACGGTAACCTTATTGCAGCCCGGGCGACCATCGGCGCGCGGACGGTGGTAGGGCATCATTGCCTGGTACAAACAGGGGCAATTATTGACACCGCGGCCATTGTGGGCGATTTTGTGACTATCGGGGCAGGAGCAGTTATCAACGACCGCGTGACTTTGGGCGACGGCGTGTTCATCGGCTCCGGCGCGGTGATTGTGGCAGGCATTCAGGTGGGCAAGAATGCGCGCATCGGTGCGGGCTCGGTGGTGGTGGAGAATGTGCCCGCAGGAGCGACCTATTTTGGCAATCCGGCACGGAAAATCTGACAGACCACCGGAATAGCAGCGGGATGGCAACAATTTTCCCGCCCAATGTTTTTTATTAAACTGAAACACATTACCTTTGCACTCCTTTTGACAGAAAAAGTGAAAGAGCTAAGTAAATACAACATAGACATTTACGGTTTGGAAGACAAACAGTATGACTATGATATGGAATCCGGCGATGCTTTTTTTGAGGAAATGGAGCAGGATCTGATCGAGCACGGGCAGTTCAAAACGCACGTGACGCTCAACAAATCGGCAACGATGATCCAGCTTCGTTTTCATACCGAGGGAAGCGTGACCCTTGCCTGTGACCGCACACTCGAACCGTTCGAAGAACCGATTGATTCCGACGAACGCATTATATTAAAGTTCGGCGATCACAACGAGGAGCTGACGGAAGAGATTGAGATCATCAGCCGTAACACCAACAGGATCAATGTAGCGCGTTACGTTTTCGACTTTATCGCGTTGTCGCTCCCGGTCAAAAAGCTCCATCCGAGCCTGCGCACCGAGGAAGACGAGTTTGACCTGGAAGATGATGAGGAAGAAGGAACGCTGGTGTATACCTCGGGAGAAACGGAGGAAGGGGAAGAAGGGGAGGAAGAAGAAAAGATCGATCCTCGCTGGGAAGCCTTGAAGAATTTGAAAAAATAACAACAACCAGGGATTTTAATCCCTGGAACATAAATAGTAAATAACAATAGACCAAAAATATCATGGCACATCCTAAGCGGAGACATTCCAGCACCCGTCGCGATTCACGCAGAGCGCACGATTTCCTTACCGGAAAGCAGTTGGGAACTGATGCTACAACCGGAGAAATCCACCAATTGCACCGTGCACACGTTCACGAAGGCAACCTGGTTTACAGAGGTAAGGTAGTAGTTGAAAACTACACCAAAACGGTTTAGTTTCAGTCGATGAGCAATTCAATTTCGCAGCAGCCCTATAAAAGTTGTTGCGAAATTCTTTTTTACTGCGGCACATCTGCTAAATTTACACCTTCGGTTTCTAACTTATTTGTCAAAATAACAGCGTGTAAATGAAAATTGCGGTAGATGCTATGGGGGGAGATTTAGCTCCGCAAGCAATTGTTGAAGGGGTGATCCAAGCCTCTTCTGAGCTACCATCCGAGGCGAGAATCGTTTTAATTGGCCGGGAAAACGTGATCTGGGATATTTTCAACCAGCACAACTTTACGCCTACTAATGTTGACGTCGTTCACGCAGAAGATGTAATCGAGATGGGGGAACATCCTACCAAAGCCCTTTCTCAAAAACCGAATTCCAGCATTGGAGTAGGTTTTAAACTTCTGAAAGAAAAAGAGGTAGATATATTCTGCAGTGCAGGAAATACAGGTGCCATGCACGTGGGCGCCCTTTTCAGCATTAAAGCCATTGAAGGTATTCTTCGTCCGGCCATCGCAGGACTTGTGCCACAGGTTGGTGGCGGCTATGCCGTGATGCTCGACATCGGTGCCAATGCCGATTGCAAGCCGGAAGTCCTTTCGCAGTTCGGCGAGATCGGCTCGATCTTCGCACAGCATACTTTCCAGATCGACAAGCCGCGTGTTGCACTGATGAATATCGGGGAAGAAGAGCAAAAAGGCTCCCTCACTTCGCAGGCCACCTATCCCCTGCTGCAACAAAACAAGCGCATCAATTTTATCGGAAATATCGAAGGGAAAGATCTCTTCACTAACAAGGCCGACGTGATTGTAACCGACGGCTTTACCGGCAATATTTTGTTTAAACTCGGAGAATCTCTTTACGAGATATCAAAGAAAAGAGGTTTCCAGGACGATTTTATCGACCAGACGAACTACGAATCCATCGGAGGCAGTCCTATTATCGGGGTGAATGGAAATGTGATGATCGCACACGGGGTATCAACGCCGCTGGCCATCAAGAATATGGTTGACTGGGCCTATAAACAGGTGAAATCAAAAGCTTACCTGCACATCGCCCAGGCATTGAGCTAACAACGAATGCTGACAACCACATGACTATGAGAAAACTGAAACTGTCCTATTTTACCAAATCTATTCGGATTTTGAATAGTTGATTTATCATGACCCATATTAAAGCCTCTATAACAGGAATACAAGGGTATGTGCCTGATTATGTGCTGACTAATGCAGAATTGGAAACAATGGTGGCAACGAACGACGAATGGATCGTTAGCCGCACAGGTATCAAAGAAAGACGTATTCTGAAAGGCGAAGGTTTAGGAAGTTCACATATGGGTGCCGAGGCTGTAAAGGGATTGCTCGCCAAAACCAATACAAAGCCCGAGGAAATCGACCTGCTCATCTGCGCTACTACCACACCCGATTTTGTATTCCCCTGCACGGCCAACCTCATCTGCGACATGGTGGGCATCCGTAACATCGGAAGTTTCGACATCCAGGCAGCCTGCTCGGGTTTTATTTATGCATTGACACTCGGCTCGCAATTCATCGAGACGGGAAAATATAAAAAGGTGATCGTCGTAGGTTCGGATAAAATGTCCGCGATCGTCGACTACACCGACCGCAAGACCTGTATCCTTTTCGGCGACGGCGCCGGCGCTGTGCTGCTCGAACCGGACACCGAAGGAAACGGCATTATCGACTCGATTATCAAATCGGACGGTGCGGGGTATCCCTACCTCAACCAGAAAGCGGGAGGAAGCCGCTACCCGCCTACCCACGAAACGGTAGATAACAGGCTGCATTACGTTTACCAGGATGGTGCGCAGGTTTTCAAATTTGCCGTAACCAATATGGCCGACATTGCGGCCGATATTATGGAGCGCAACGGGCTTACCAGCGAAAATACCGCGTGGCTCGTCCCTCACCAGGCCAACCGCCGGATCATCGAGGCTACCGCCAACCGGATGGGCGTAGGGATGGATAAGGTGATGATGAATATTCACAAGTACGGTAACACCACGGCAGCGACCATTCCCTTGTGCCTGTGGGACTATGAATCACAACTCAAAAAAGGGGATAACCTGATACTCGCCGCATTCGGCGGAGGCTTTACCTGGGGCGCCATGTACCTCAAATGGGGTTACGACGCCTAGGCATGTGATTTTCAATAAAGCATTATTATACAATTCATTAGCATAAAAATGGCAACTACTGCAGATTTGCGTAACGGTTTGGTGATCCATTTCAATCATGATCTTTTTCAGGTGATTGAATTCCAACACGTGAAACCCGGAAAAGGCAACGCGTTCGTTCGTACCAAACTGAAAAGCCTTACTAGCGGCAAAGTTCTGGACAATACATTCTCATCAGGCGCAGGCATTACGCCCGTGCGTGTGGAGCGTCACAAATTCCAGTTCCTATATAAAGATGAAGTTGGCTACAACTTCATGAACTCCGAGACATTCGACCAGGTATTGATCGACGAAAAGCTGGTGACCAACGCCGACCTTATGAAAGAGGGCCAGGAAGTTGAAATCCTGATCAATACTGAAACGGATGCAGCGCTGATCTGCGAATTACCTCCGTTTGTCGAGCTGACTGTTACTTACTCGGAGCCGGGCTTGAAAGGCGACACCGCCAACTCGCCTAAGAAAGCGATCGAGGTAGAGACTGGCGCCCGGATTATGGTTCCTTTGTTCATCGAAGAAGGCCAGAAAATCAAAGTTGACACACGCACATACGATTACGTAGAAAGGGTTAAATCTTAATTAAATGGAAACCAGAGAAATCCAAAAACTAATTGACTTCATTGCCCAGTCGGGATTGGATGAAGTGAATATTGAAACTACCGATCTGAAAATCAAGGTAAAACGCTACGGCGCTGCACCGGTGGTATCGTACACTGCTGCACCAGTTGCAGCACCTGCACCTGCTATCGCTCCTGCGGCACCCGCGGCAGCGGCACCGGCAGCTTCGGCAGAACCAGCGGTTTCCAAAGAAACGGCTTCTTCGAACCTCATCACCATCAAATCACCAATGATCGGTACATTCTACCGCGCATCGAGCCCTGAAACGCCTGCTTTCGTCAACATTGGCGACGAGATCAAACCCGGCAAGGTGGTATGCGTGATTGAAGCGATGAAACTGTTCAACGAAATCGAATCCGAAGTATCAGGTAAAATCGTGAAGATTTTGGTTGAAAACGCAACTCCGGTAGAATTCGACCAGCCATTGTTCCTGGTTGAACCTGCATAACGCAGCGAACAAAAACTCACTGAAATTTCATGTTTAAAAAGATACTCATTGCTAACCGGGGCGAAATCGCCCTGCGTGTTATCAGGACTTGTCGTGAAATGGGCATCAAAACTGTCGCAGTTTACTCGACAGCCGATCGCGACAGCCTTCACGTGCGGTTTGCCGACGAGGCCGTTTGTATCGGTCCTCCGCCCAGCAGGCAATCGTACCTGAGCATCCAGAATATCATTTCGGCAGCGGAAGTAACCGGCGCGGACGCGATCCACCCGGGTTACGGATTCTTGTCCGAAAATGCTGAATTCTCGCAAATCTGCGCCGATTACGGCATCAAGTTCATCGGAGCCACCGCCGCCCAGATCAACGGAATGGGCGACAAAGCTACCGCCAAAGCGACGATGATCGCAGCCGGCGTGCCGGTAGTTCCCGGTTCGGAAGGCTTGCTAGAATCATTGGAGCAAGGCAAAGAACTCGCAGAAGGCATCGGCTACCCCGTGATCGTGAAAGCGACGGCGGGCGGCGGCGGACGCGGAATGCGCGTGATCAACAAGCCCGAAGAATTCGAAAAAGCGTGGAACGACGCCCGTACGGAATCTGCGGCTGCATTCGGTAACGACGGCCTTTACCTCGAAAAATTCGTGGAAGAGCCCCGTCACATCGAAATCCAGATCATCGGCGACCAATTCGGTAAAGTGTGCCACCTCTCGGAACGCGATTGCTCGATCCAGCGTCGTCACCAGAAGCTGGTAGAAGAAACGCCCTCTCCGATCATCACGCCCGAATTGCGTGAGCGCATGGGTGCGGCGGCCATCAAAGGCGCTCAGGCAATCGGCTACGAAGGAGCCGGCACCATCGAGTTCCTCGTGGACAAGCACGGTGATTTCTATTTCATGGAAATGAACACGCGTATCCAGGTAGAACACCCGATTACGGAAGAAGTCACTGATTTTGACCTTATTAAGGAGCAAATTAAAGTAGCCGCAGGCGAGCCGATCTCCGGAACGAACTATACGCCGAAGCTTTACGCGATGGAATGCCGTATCAATGCAGAAGATCCAGGCAATGGATTCCGTCCCGCACCCGGCAAAATCACCAACCTGCATTTCCCCGGCGGGCACGGCGTACGCATCGACAGCCACGTATACAGCGGCTACACCATCCCGCCGAACTACGACTCGATGATCGCGAAACTGATCGTCAGCGGCCAGTCACGCGAAGAAGTGCTCACCCGCATGAAGCGTGCATTGCAGGAATTTGTGATTGAAGGAATTAAAACCACGATCCCATTCCACATTAAGCTCATGGATGATCCTGGCTTCAAATCGGGGAACTTCACTACGAAATACTTGGAGTCGTTTGATTTTTCTGTTTTGAAATAATCTCGAACCCGATAGATATGCGAACGGCCGGCAGAAATGATCTGTCGGCCGTTTTGCGTTAATGCTCAATCAAGGCCAGCATCTTTTGCGCAGCTTCCATTCCTTGCTTGATAGTTCCGACCGAAGGTGTGCCATGATAGTAGCCGGCAAGATGTAGCATATCATAAGCTCTGTTCAGGTAAGCCAGTAAAGTTTTATTATGCTTATTCAAACGGACACGGTATTCATCAATGCTGTTGGGCTTTGTAAATTTCGCTCCCTCTTTCTTCCGTAAATATTCATCTGCAATCATCAATGCAGCATTATAAGCTGTTCCCGAAGCCATCTGGACATATTTGATGTCCTTGTAAAACTGGCCCTCCTTATTGGCCTTGGTACTCAAAATCTCCCGAGCATTGTCGAGATAGCGTGTGATTTCCTGATAATTATCCATAATTGAAAGTGTGGTTACATGTTTGCATTTAATGATTATGAAAGCACAGTCTGCTGCGCCACCGCATTCTCCTCTTCCACCATCATTCTCTCCCCTTCCAAACGGTACGGCTTGTTGAATGCCTCCTGCCGCATCGCAAAACGCGTGGCCAGCTTGCGGATCACATCTTTGGACATCCCCTTTTTGTAATTCAAAATTTCGGATACATATCCTTTGCTTACATTTAGCAACTCGGCAATGTCCTTAGCCTTCATTTGATGATCCTTCATAAGTGATTTGAGCAGTTCCACAGGATCGAACTCGCCTTTAAAAATGGTGTTCTCCGCGTCGTAGTGCTCGATCAGGACTGTAAGCAGATCAATTTCTTCCTCATATTGATCCGGATTTTCGGACTCCAACATTTGTATGAGCTCATTACAGTAATTGTTATACTGCTCGAAATTCCTGATGACCTTGTATCTCAATGTGTCCATGCTAGTATATGTAAATTGGATATTGCAGTCCTCGCCTGCATAAATGTGTGTACTCCGCATGCGTTCCAATCCAGCATATCGACAAATGCACGCGATTGGGACCGAAAAAGTATTTACAGACCATGTGGTAATTGTTGCCGCCGATGTCAAAAATGACCCGATCTGAACCATTGCCCAGTAGGTCCGCTGCCGGATAACTTCCCCTGATATCCGCAGGCGAATGCCAAATCGCGGTCTTTAATTTTTTCAACCATTCATCGAATGACGATTTGCTCCGTGCATGGTCCAAGGTAAACCTGTCAATCGTCGATTCCTTAATCAAATGTACCTTCATTAAGTGTGTGAATATAAGAAAAGTTCTCATATAGAGAACTTTTTCAGTTGAACAATAATTCCATAACCCCGAATGCAGTCCTACACCACCTGCGGCAGCGCATACGGCGAGCGATACTTCCTCGTCAGCAGCTTGTTAGCCTCCTCATCTCCCACAAACTTCTCCGTCTTGTTATCAAAAGTCAGAGCGCGGCCGACGCGGTAGGCGATGTTGCCCAAATGCGCCAAACCCGACGACAAATGCGCCGTTTCCACCGGGCCATTCAGCAGCTTCGGATCTTTGGCGATGACGGCGTCGATGAAGTTTTTGTAATGGTCGCCACCGGCCTTGCGGGATGGGCCGGCTTTCTTTTCTTTGCCTAGGAAGGTTTCATAATAGTCGTACCCTTTCACAACCATGTAGCCTTCCGAGCCGTAGAAGATGTTTCCAATGCCCACGCCGCCTTCGTCGTTGGTCATCCAGGGGCGCACTTCAAATTCGATGATCTTCTTTTCTTTCGTATACACAAATGACGAGCTCAGCACTTCCGGGGTTTCCTTTGCGTCGTTCCAGAGGAATTTGCCGCCGGATGACGTGATTTTGTCCGGGAAAGTGTCCACGCCGAGGCCCCACATGCACATGTCGGTTTCGTGGATGCCCTGGTTGCCGATGTCGCCATTGCCATAGTTCCAATGCCAGTGCCAGTCGTAATGCACGTAGTTGCGTGAGAAGGGTTTCATTTCGGCCGGGCCGGTCCAGAGGTCGTAGTTGAGGCCTGCGGGGATCGGCTCGGTGCCCTTGTCGCCGATGTCGGGCCGCCATTTGTACACGAGGCCGCGGGCCATGTACACGTTGCCGATCAGGCCGTCGCGGAGATGCTTTACGGCTTCTTTCAATGCCTCCGAGCTGCGGAGCTGGACGCCGTGCTGCACCACTCTTTTGTATTTGTTTGCGGCTTCTACCAGCTTGCGGCCTTCGTGGAGGTTGTGCGAGCCGGGCTTTTCTACGTACACATCTTTACCCGCCTGGCACGCCCAAATGGCTGCCAATGCGTGCCAGTGGTTTGGCGTGGCGATGCTGACGGCGTCGATGGTTTTGTCATCGAAAACCTTGCGCAGGTCGTTTTCAGTCTTCACTTTCTTACCCGTTTTCTGCTCGAATTCCTGGGCGCGTTTTTGCAAAATATTATTGTCCGGGTCGCAGAGCGTGGCCACTTCCGCATTGCTGAGGGCACTAAACCCGGAAATGTGGCTTTGGCCGCGGCCATTCACACCCAGCACAGCTACGCGCACGCGGTCGTTCGCGCCGAATGCGCTCGCAGGAATAATGGAAGGAATGGAGAGCGCGACGGCCGCGCCGGTGGTGTTTTTAATAAAATTTCTTCTCGATACTTCGGTTGAATGGTCCATAGGAAAGCATTTAGGATTTCGAAAGAAGGTCCGGTTCAGTACACTGACGAACAATAGGTTAGACGAATATCAGAAGTAACTCCCCTATTCGCTATCTATCAAAAAGTACTACGCATTTAAAATTAAGTACTATCCAAAATTCACATAATTTGCACGATCCCATAGCCGCTCACAAACAGGATCGACAGCACACTCATCCAAAAAAACACATCATAGGTAAACGAAGGCTTCAACGCAGCCGGCAGCTCACGGTAGCGGAACACCAGCGACACATACACGACCAGCAACAGCAACACCGAAGTAGCAATACCACCCAGGATCACCATCATCACCGGTGCCTGAAAAAACAAGAATAATATGCACCACGCCGCAGGAAGCACCCAGGAAAATATCCCAATGCTTCGTTTCTGCTCCCGCTCCGACCCGAACGGCATCCAGCCGATCTGCCCGAAAGCATCGGCCCAAACGCGCGCCCAGCTCGCCGCCGCCGTGAATAATGTTGAATAAAGCACGAAAAACGCCCCGACGAGAAAGATATTCTTCGCCCACGGGCCCAGTGTTTCGGTGAAAATGCGCGAAAGTGTTTCCACCATCTGATATCCCTCCGGAACGTTGCCACCGGAATGCAGCACCGCCGCGCCGAGCAGGTAAAATGCAGCCGTCACAATCGTGTAGACGACCATCGATAACACAGCATCCAAATACATTACCCTGAACCACCCTTTGGCTCGCTCCGACCACTCTTTCGTCCCGTCATTCGGGCCGGTGTAAGCGGCGTAGCCTTTTTCAATGCACCAGTAATTGTAATACATAATTTCATCGCCTCCCACGCCGGTAATGCCGAATGCCCCGAATGCCGTCGCGACCAAAGCCGTAGGAAGTGAAAATTGCAACCCGCTTTCAAATTGCGGCCAGGTGATGGCGTAGGGTGTCCATTGCAGAGAGATGACCGACACCAGAATGACGGCAGTGAAAAGAATGATCATCACCAGCGACCCCTTCTCAACCGGCCCATAATTGCCTTTGTAAACCCAGAAAGACGTGATAAGTACCGCGATAACAGCCCAGTAGTTAACCGAAATCGCCGGAAAGGCCATGTGCAGCACAATGCCCACCCCACCCACAATGCCGCCGACCTGCAACAGTTTCAGCCCCTGCAACGATAGCCACAACCAAATGCTCCAATGCGCCTTGCCGAGCCGCAGACCGGGCAGGTTGTTGAAGTTATGCATGATGAATGTGCCGGTGTAAATGGCGTTCTTGCCGAATTCCAGCTGCAATGCAACTTTGACCAGGCAGCTCAAAATAATCAGCCAGAACATCACAAATCCTGCTTTTGCGCCTAATGCGGTGGTAGCAATAAGCTCGCCCGAGCCTACGATGGCAGCGGAAAGAATGAAACCGGGACCGAGGTATTTGAGCCTGCCGAAGAAGGTGGTAGGTGGGGATAAAATTTTGGACATAAACCGGAATTTATGTCCAAAAGCTAAGATCAATCAATATTTAATGCCGTTCCTACAAATTCCCCACAGCCTGGTGAATCTGCTTTACGGTATCCACGTAATTAGTCTCACTCGGAAGCCCGAACAGCGCCTTTTCCTTGATCATCTGCGCCACATTCTCCGGCACCAGCTTTTCCCAACCCGGCTCGCCGCGCTTGATCATTTCCAGCACCGAGTCGGTGGTGATGTGCATGTGCTCGATGTTGTAGTTCCGGATATCCTCAATCTTATCATTCACAATGAGGTATTGGAACAAAGGCCGCAAATGCTCCGGCACGCGGAAGTTTTCGCAGCTGTAAACTGAGCCATCGGGCTGTAAAGTAGGATAAATGTACAGTTTCACCTTCCGGCTGAACAGCGTCGCGAAGGATTCGAGAATGCCGCCTTGCAGGAACTGATAATGCTTTTCTTCAAATATATCCTGCAAATTGGGGCTACCTAGGAGCAGGCCGGATTTCAGTTTGGTCAATCGGGAAAGGTAAGCCACCAGACGGTAATATTCATGGTGGCTGGAAATCATCACCATATGCCCCAGCGAACACAGAATGTCCACGCGGTCGAGGAAGTCCTTTTCGTCGATATCGCGGTCGCCGGCTTTGAGGTTATGCAAGGTGAGCTCCGAAATGAGTACCACTTTCGATTCATCCACATCTTCCTCTGCCAAAAACTGCCGCTGACCATTGCTGATCAGGTCGATATGCACGTTCGTGATCGGGCGCAGGCGGCCACGCATCATGAGAATGTGCTTTTTGTATAAAGCCTCGGAAGGTTGCAGCACACCGCCGTCGCTGCCGAACAATGCAGCGTCGGTAAAGCCGTTTTTCACGAGCCGCAGGCTCATCAGGCGGTTATCCACTTTGGCAAAATCCGGCCCGCTAAACCGCACCATGTCGATCTCAATGCGATCAATTGTTAGGTCGTCCATGAGCGACATGAGCAGGATTTCGGGCGATTTGTAGTAGTAATAGCAGCCGTAAATCAGGTTTACTCCGATAATCCCCAGCGCCTGCTGTTGCAAAATATTTTCATCGTCCCGCATCCGCACGTGGATCACGACATAGTTCGTCGGGCCCATCGGCGTGAGCTGAAATTGCAGGCCGATCCAGCCGTGCGATTCGTTGGTTTTCTGAAAATTAAGGGCAACTACTGTATTGGCAAAAGCAAAAAATGTGCTGTCCACACCGCGTTTTTCCGACAGCCGCTTTTCTACGAGGTTATACTCACGGTTGAGCATTTTCATCAGCCGGGATTCCACCACGTACCTTCCGCCCTCTTCCGTCCCGTATATCGCGTCGCTGAACGTCATGTCGTAGGCCGACATGGTTTTCGCGATGGTTCCTGATGCGCCGCCGGCTTTGAAGAAGTAAGCCGCCGTTTCCTGACCCGCCCCGATTTCCGCAAATGACCCGTAGATCCGGCGGTCGAGGTTGATCCTTAATGCTTTTTGTTTTGTACCAAGATTCTTTTCGTACATAACGGTATATTAGTATAATGAAGAAGCTTACATGTAAATATAAGAGAAATACAGTTCTGCATTAAGCGGAATTTCCGATCTTCTGGCCGCAGAATGGAAAAGTTATATAATATATTCACATACGGCACTCTGATGCAGGCATTTCACAACCCCTATGCGCGGAAGCTGCGAGCGTCGTCGGAGTACCTGGGAAAGGGGTATTTCAATGGCCGCTTATTCCGCGTGGAATGGTATCCGGGAGCCTTGTTCGAGCCTGATGCGCCTACGCTCGTGCGCGGCGAGATTTATCAATTGCATTCACTCGACATCCTAAAAGAACTCGATGAGTATGAGGATGTTCTGGAAGACGAGGCGGCGAGTTTGTATGTCAGGAAGGTGGTGCCTGTCAGGGATAGTCAGGAAGTGGTTAGGGGTGGTGAGGAGCTGGTCAGGGATTGTTGGGTGTATTTGTATAATCAGCCGGTTTTGGATTTGCCTTTGATTGAGGATGGGTATTTCAAAACTACTTCCTGAGGCTTTCGCCGATGATGCGCAGGCCGTCCAATGTTAATTTTCTATCAATTTCCGTAAACTCGTCACGGAGGGTGTCGATAATGGACGATAACCCGCCTGTGGCAACGGCAATGCATTCGCCGCCCAGCTCTGCACGAATGCGGCCCAGCAGCGATTTCACCAATCCTTCATACCCCAGCAAAATGCCCGCCTGAATGGCCTCGACCGTGTTTTTCCCAATCGCCGACTGCGGCAGTTCCAACGGCACTTCGGGCAGCTGCGCGGTGTTCGCAAATAACGCTTTCACGGCCGTTACCAGCCCCGGCAATATCGCTACGCCCAGGATTTTGCTGTCTTTGGAAACAGTCGTAAAAGTTAATGCAGTCCCGAAATCGACGACCACGCAATTCTGTTTATAACGCGTGGAAACGGCTACCGCATTCGCGATCAGGTCCGCGCCGATCTCGTGCGGATGGTCGATTTCAATGGATAATGCAGGATAAATCTCGGGTCCGACGACGATCACACCGTCTCCGAACAGCGAACGGAGCATCCGTAGGATCACTGGCGCAATTGCCGGCACCACGCTGCTCACCACCACCGTTTCCACATCGCCAAACCACAGCCCCGCTTCCAGGAAATGCAGCCGCAGTTTCGATTCGTAATGCGCCTCGTTTTCCTGCACCAGCGAGCGCATCCGCCAGATGTGCTCCCAGTTACCGGAACCATGAAGCCCGAAAACAGTGTCGGTATTGCCAACGTCGACGGCTAAAAGCATAGCAGAGAATTTACATGTGAAAGCAAATTAAAGGCATTCTTCAAATAAAACTTCATGCTGCCCGCCTTTTGCCTCCGTTTCTTTTGGTTTATACCTAATTTTAACCTCCGAAATAAAATCGCGTGCTTGCCAACCGTTCAACCAAAGCACCGCGCCCATGTTACCACAGGAAGCGATATGCAATTTTCTACCCCCCGCGCATTTCTGACGCTGTTTTTTTTAATACAAATCGTGCACCACGCGGCTCATGCACAGGCCATTCCCGAATGGCAGGACCCGCAGGTGATCAGCATCAATACCGAAAAGCCCCGCGCCGATTTTTTCCCGTACACCACGGAAAAAGCCGCATTGGCAATGGACAAAAAAGGCTCGTTCGTGCAGTCGCTGAACGGCAGCTGGAAGTTCAAATGGGCACCGCATCCGTCGAAAGCGCAGCTGAATTTCTACGATCCCAAAGTCTCCGACGCAAGCTGGGATAACATCCCCGTTCCGTCCAACTGGCAGGTCGTCGGCGCGCGCGAAGGCCGCAAATACGACCGCCCGATTTTCAGCAACATCAAACACCCGTTTAAGGCCACGCCGCCGCGCATTAATGCGGATACCAATGCGGTAGGCATGTATCGAACCACGTTCACGGTCGCAGATGTGAAGGATAAGCAAATATTCCTGCATTTCGGTGGCGTGCAGTCTGCCTGCTATGTGTGGCTGAATGGTGTAGCGATCGGTTATCACGAGGACGGCATGACGCCATTCGAGTTCGACGTGACAGAAGATGTAAAGGCCGGCGTGAACAACCTGGCTGTGGAAGTTATCAATTGGTCAGACGGCAGCTACCTCGAAGACCAGGATTACTGGCGGCTGTCCGGCATTTTCCGGGATGTGAACCTGCTGCTTTTGCCAAAGGTAGTTTTGACAGATTATTCGGTAAGGACGATCCTGGACGCCAACCACGACAATGCGACTTTGAAACTCAGCGCATTTGTAAAAAACTACGGCCAGCAGCCCATTCATGCGCACCAGGTGCTGTTTACATTGTATGATGCTGCCAAAAACGTGGTGACTACGCCTGTGAGCCAGATGGTAGGCACGCTTGAAATGGGCCGCGAAGGTGCCGTCCGTGCCGAAATGCCGGTGCCGAGCCCCGCCAAATGGAGTGCCGAAACGCCGAATTTGTACATGCTCACCGTCCAGCTCATGAACTCCGACGGCAAGGTGATCGAGGCGACCAGCCAGCGCGTGGGCTTCCGGGATGTAAAAATCAAAGGCGGACAACTCCTTGTGAATGGCAAAGCGATAACCATCAAAGGCGTGAACCGCCACGAGTTCGATCCCGAAACCGGCCGTGTGATCAGCCGCGAGTCGATGATGCGGGACATTACTTTAATGAAGCAGCACAATATCAATGCCGTAAGGACCTCGCATTATCCCAATGCTTCCGAATGGTATGACCTGTGCGACCAATATGGCCTTTATGTGATGGATGAGGCCAATATCGAGAGCCACGAGCTGTGGAGCAAAGGCATTATCCTCGCCGACAACCCGCAATGGCGCTCGGCATTTCTCGCACGCGGCAATGCGATGGTGGAACGCGACAAAAACCACCCGTCGGTGATCATCTGGTCGCTGGGTAACGAGTCGGGAATGGGGCAGAATTTCGTGGATATGGGCGATTTCATCAAGCTCGCCGACCCTACCCGGCCGATCCATTACGAGGGCCGGAAAGATTACAAACCAACCACGCTGAGCAGTTTCGACATTATTTCCGTCATGTATCCATCCACGCAGGATATGACCGAGCTGGTTAAAAAGGACAAAACCCGCCCGCTGATCGTATGCGAATATGCGCACGGCATGGGCAATAGCGTCGGTAACCTCAAAGAATATTGGGACGTAATCGAAAAATATCCCACCATGCAAGGCGGCTTCATCTGGGACTGGGTGGACCAGGGACTCAAACTGAAACGCCCCGACGGCACCGATTACTGGGATTACTTCAATTACCTCGACGGCGCCAATGCCGGCGACGGCCTCGTGAACCCCGACCGCACGCCCCAGCCCGAGCTGAACGAAGTGAAAAAGGTGTATCAATATGTCAAATTTGAAATGCCCGACACGCTGAAAACTGGCGAAAAAGCCCTTACGCTGCACAATACCTACGACTTTCAGTCGCTGAATGCATTTGAACTGGTTTGGTCAGTGATCGAAAACGGCAAGCCGGCAGGCAAAGGCGGCAGCATTGCAAACCTGAATGCATTGCCGCGCCACAAACAGCAGCTTACCATCCCCTACGAGCTGCCTGCCGCTTCCAAACCGAATGCGGAATATTTTCTGAATCTGAGTTTGAGACTAAAAGATGCCACGCTGTGGGCGCCGAAAGGCCATGAAGTGGCCTGGCATCAGGTGCCGGTGGTGAAACCGGCCACACCGCGGCCAAACCTGAGCCTGTACGGCGAACGCCCGCTCCGCATTGCGCAAATCAGCTCGGCCCGCGTGCAGGTTGCCGGCCAGGATTTCACGGTGGTGTTCGACAAAAACGAAGGCCGCATGATTTCTTTTAAAAACAAAAAAGAAGAAATGCTCGAAAGCGGGCCATATGCCAACTTCTGGCGCGTCCCGACCGATAACGACGAAGGCGGCGCAGCCAAAAGCTACGCCACGCAATGGCGCAATTTCGGTCTGGATACATTGGAGCGCGTTTCCTCCGAAATGAAAACCCAGCGGCTCACGGCACAGATTTACAAGGTGACGCTCAGCCAGACATTAAAGCAGCCAAAAGGTGAAATGGATGTGCAATCGGTATATATGGTTTATGCTTCGGGCGACATTCATGTACAAAACACTTTCACGCCCCGCGGCGAATGGCCCCCGCTCGCCAAAATTGGCATGCAGCTCCGAATGCCGGCCACATTTACCAAAACCCAATGGTTCGGCAACGGCCCCCACGAAACCTATGCAGATCGTAAAACGAGCGCAAAAGTGGGCATTTACGCCGGAACGGTGGCCGAGCAGCATTTCCCTTACATTACGCCGCAGGAAAACGGCAATAAAACCGGCATTCGCTGGGCAACCGTCACCAATGCGGAAGGCACCGGCCTGCTCGTGCTGAGCGATACCGCGTTCAATTTCAACGTGCACGATTATACAGACAAAGACCTCCTGGCAGCAAAACGCCGCGCAGCGGTTTTGGCCCGGGGAACGTCCACGACCGTTAACATCGACCTCGCGCAAATGGGCCTGGGCGGCGACGATAGCTGGTCGCCGCGCGTGCATGAAGCGTACCTGCTGCCCGCGAAAACCTATTCATACGCATTCAGGCTGAGGCCGATCGAAAGCACTTCCAATATCGAGCAGATAGCGGCCGTGCGCCTGCCTTATGTGGATCAGAAAGAAACCAATGAGAGCGTCTCGACCGCGGAAACCGCTGCGGCGACCGAAGAAGCAGTAACAGAAGACGAAGAGGAAGAAGAGGCGGTAACAGCACCGGTACGCAAAACGACGGTCAAAAAAGCGCCTGTTCGCAAAAAGGTCGTGCGGAAGAAGAAACCGACCCGGCGCCGCAGGAGATAATGAAAAGACTTGGCAAGTTCAAGAAAGGCTTACCAAGTCTGCAATACCCCACAGTTTTAATAAAGACCTGACAACACGGAAAACCTTGCCAGGTCTTTATCATTTTTTTGGCGACAGCACATACTGCGCCTTCACTTTGATGATCTGCGCGATTTTCACGAAAACCACTTTTGGTACTTCGATTTTATGGTCCACCAGCGCCACCTCGAAGTCGGAACTGATCGTGATTTTACCTCCCTCCACTTTCATCTTCCCTTTGATCGTCCGCTCCCTGGTCACGCCGTGAACCGTGAACTTCCCGGTGGCTGACACGTCGTAATCGCCGTCTTTGGCATAATCCGGCGCCTTATCGACTTTGCCCGAAAACGTGGCCGTCGGGTATTTCTCCGATTCGATGTAATTCTCATTGAAATGCTCCTGCATGAGCTTGTTCGGGAAAACGAAGTCGCGCATGTTCATCCGGATCGCGATTTCGCTGTTCGCCGTATTCAGGATCACTTGCGATTTTTTGTTTTCTGCCTCGATGTTTTCCAAAGGCGTCGATGCCGAAAACTTCGTATTGCCGCCGGAGGTTGAAAACATTTGGGCGAATGCATTTTCAGAGAGCAAAGCGGTACTGAACATGGCCAGGCAGGCCACGCGGAAAAAGTGCGTTTTCATGATGGTAATGGATCAGTTTGGCTGTCTCTTATTCTTCTTGTCGAAACTGAAAGTCCGGGAAATGTTGAACCCGTAATGGATATCCCCTTTGCCCCAGCTGCCGGCGGTTTCACCGATGAATTGCTTCTCGATCATGCCCAGGGAATTGGTAAAATGCAGCTGAAAAACGTGCCCGCCCGTCTCAATATCGACGCCGAATGACATGGAATCGTGGTAAGGGGCCGTGACCGTGTTCTTCTCGCGGGCGGTGTAAAAGTACTCCCCGTTCAAAGACACGCGTTTCGACAGCTTAAACCTCCCGCCGATGCCCACGGCAAGTACTACTTTTTCATCGCCGGTCACGTCCGGCATGGTGCGGTACAAGTAGGTTGGCGACAGTTGGAGCGACAATCTTTCGCCAAACTTGCGCGCTACCAGCACCTGGGCCGTGTAATAAAGCTTATCCTGAAACTCCCGCTCCTTATCCACCGTAGCCACGCCCGTGCCGCCAAACAGCGTCACCGAAACCGGCATAATGCGTGCGCCGGTGCTCTGTTTCAGTAGTTTATATTTACCAAAAAAATCATACACCTTCTGCGACGTGCTGCGCCCCACTCCGATCATCAGATCGTCCGTCAGCCCGTATTCGAAACCGAGCCGCATCGTCGCCTGGTCGAGCCCGAAAAACTGGTAGGCGCCCGAATTAAGCTTCCCGAAACGGTGCGAAATGCGGAAATCGAGGTGCTTCTTTTTCATCGTTTCCACGGACTGCCCATTCACCACGCGCGTCGATTTGAAAGTGGCGGTAACCGGCACCGTTTGCGCGCTGTCCTGTTTGGAAAGTTCGTTCAGCAAGTCGTCCTGTGCATATAAAACTGTTGATGAACCCATCAACATCACGAGTAGGCGGAGTACTTTCATGGTCGGTGCAGGTTAAGCTTTCACGGTTAAAGTGTTGCCGTCGGAAGAAACGGTCACAGTATACGTTTTCAATGCAGCGGTAGCCGGACCGTTCGTTACGGCACCGGCCGTGGTGAATGTCGAGCCGTGGCTTTGACAGAAAATATCATTGGATGTCGTCCTGTATGC
The DNA here is from genome assembly GCF_000023125.1 of Dyadobacter fermentans DSM 18053. Lineage (NCBI taxonomy): Bacteria > Pseudomonadati > Bacteroidota > Cytophagia > Cytophagales > Spirosomataceae > Dyadobacter > Dyadobacter fermentans. The sequence goes on along the minus strand of NC_013037.1, from coordinate 4,996,746 downwards.
AACCGGATTTCCCTCGTGGGTACAAATCTTGCTCAACGCCACATAGCTGCCGGCGGTGGTTTTGGCTACCAGCACATCGCCGGTAATGATAGAATTGCCATTGGTTTTCAGCTTCGAAGTGTTCGAATTGGTCAGATCCACGGTAAAATTGATGTTCGAGCCGGTGGTTGTTCCCGAGATGCCGGTGCCTGTCCCCGGGTCGGGGTTCGGGTTCGGATCGTCGTCGCTGGACCCGCAGGCCGTCATAGTGGTGCCGAGGCAGTAGAATGCCATTAACGTTGAGGTGCTGAGCCCAAGGCTGCGCAGGAATTCGCCTCTTTTCATGCTTCCTTTTTCAATTGAGTTCATAGTGAATAATGAATAAATTAGTAGATACGATTCAATGCTAATGTGGGCATAGTGCTCACTTGAAAACAGGGGTGTAGCGCACCGATAGCCAGAGGCCTGTCGTAATGAGATTCACTTTTCCGTATCCGACACGTTTGAGCGGCATCCGGATCGAAGGCTCCGCAAGGAGGGAGAGTTTACGCGAAATCCGATATTCATAACCGGCCGAAACATTGGCATGACTAAGCAGGTACCAGCCGGTATTTCCGTTCCATCCTTTCCGTGTTTGCGCATTAGGGTCCTTCGGATCGATGTAATGGTATTTGTATTTTTCACTATTCATGTGGTACGACGAGAACCCGCCTGTCGCGAACCAGCGTGACCGTTCGCCCGAGGCAATATCGAACCGCACATTCAATGGTATTTCCAGCACTTTGCACACGCCGTCGATACCGCTCAGTGCCAATGGAGGATAGTAGCCGTGTTTCGGCAACTGGTAAGCCTCTGCCGGGGCATAATAATCCTTCCTACTCCACACCATCCCGCTTTGCAAATACAGCTTAGGCAACACCGAATATTCCACCAGCAGCGAAACCGACGTTCCCGGTTTTGTAAAATCCTTCAACCCTACCGTGCTCAGATCGGGCGAGTAACCAAATCGTACCGCGCCCAGCGGCTGATCGTCCGCAGAAAGTGAGGATGGCTTCGGCGGGGCAGACGGCCCGGGCAGCTCATACACCGGCTCCGAAATCCCGGGCAGCGCTAATGCACTCCATCTCAACCCTTTACTGCTTAATGCAGATGCAAAAACCGCTGTACGACCTGGTTCTTCGGCTTTTGACTCCGCTTCGCCCGTGGCTATCGGCTGGCCCGTTTGCTGCGGCAGGTACGTTTCGCTGCCGACCGCATTTGTATTGTTTTCAAAAGAAAGAGCCCCGTCGCCTCCTTCCACTTTTGAGCGGTTAGGCTCTAAGAACACTCCGCCTGCCTTAGATCGGCTCCGGGGCAATGGTTTTCTGCCATTGTTACCAACAGCAGCATTCAATTCTGACGTTGAGGAAGATTTACCAGATTGATTGACACTGGTTTTCAATTTATTTCCAATAGCTTTTCCGTTACGATCAACAACACTGTTTTCAGCGCCGGATTTTGTTTCATTATCAACACCCGAAATCCCGTTATCCACAATTCCATCACCATTTTCCACGGTTACGGCGGCTTTTAGACCTTCATCCTCTTTCACGCCGCTATCAACGGCACCGTTCTCAGCTCCATCCCCCTCAGCAATAACACCTGACCCATTGACCTCTGACTTCTCCTTCCTCCGCTCTACCGTTCCTCCATCCTCCCCTACCCACGGGTACAATATCAATCCAATCGGCACCAACAACGCCAGCACGCCCAGCGGCCACCATTTCCGCCACCATCCGGCCGGAGTTTTCCCATCCTGCTGGTCGAGGCGCTTGCGCAGGTCGTTCCAGTCATCGGGTTCGTATGTCGGATCAAGCTCTTCGGATGACTTTCTGAAGAGCTTGTCCAGTTCGTCATCTGGCAACTCTATCATAGTCGTCAATACTAATCTTGGATAACATTTCTCTCAACTTTTCCCTTGCACGCGACAAATTCGACTTTGACGCCCCAACCGAAATATTCAGTTGTTCTGCAATCTCTTCGTGTGTATAGCCATCAATGACCGACAAGCTGAAAACCAGCCGGTATGCGGGCGTCAGGCGCTGGATCAATCCGACCAGCTCTTCGTGGGAAAGCTTGCTGATAACCGTTTCGTCGACGGACACCTGTTCCGCCACCTCCACGTCGTCAAAAACATCTCTGCGAACTTCCTGTCTGTAATGATCGAGGGCTGTGTTAATCATGATTCTGCTCAACCAGGTTTTAAATGGCCGGCTTGCATCGAAACTGTCCAGCTTCGTGAAAACCTTCAAAAATCCATCGTTGAGTATTTCTTTCGCCTCTTCCCGGCTGCGTGTATAGCGTAAGCAAATGCTCATAGCATAGCCGTAGAACTGCTTGTATAACAGCTCCTGACTGCGGCGGTTTTTTTGTAAACAGCCGTCGAGTAGTTCTTGAAGAACGGCGGAGTTATACTCGGGCATGCTATTTGCTTTTTTGAACCTATACGTAGAATTGAAAAGCAGGGTTGCCTGGGAAACCCAAGTTTTTTACAACATTTTCGCACCGGCAAAAGGACCCATCGTCCGTTCATTCAAAAAATAGCAATTTTTAGCCAAAATCGCACGTAAACTTGATGCCTTGCCCCAGCCGGATGACATTTGAATAATTGCTTATTTTTGCAGGCAAGCATTCAATAATTATATACAAAGATGCGGGCTGACGATTGTCCCGCGCTTTTACACAGATCAAATGGCCAAAGAAGAAAATGGGAAAGGGCTGTCCGGCAAAGATTTGCCCCGGAACGACTTGCAATCGCCATTCGCAGTAAGAAAAATCAAATGGGAAGGACTGAAAATCACGCTTCATCTGCTGCGTTACCTCAGGCCGTACCGCATGACATTTGCCGCGGGAATGCTGTTCCTTGCATTATCGACCGGCACCTCGCTCGCATTTCCGAAGCTCGTGGGCAGCATTATCGAGGTAATCGAAGGCAAATCGCAGTTTTCGATTAATCAGATCACCCTGCTTTTGTTTGTGGTCCTACTCGGGCAGGCGGTGTTTTCATATTTCCGGATCTACCTGTTTTCCCAGGTGAGCGAAAGGGCGGTGAACAATATCCGGCTGGATGTTTTCAGTAAGATTATCACATTACCTGTTCCATATCTCGAAGAGCGGCGCGTGGGCGAGCTTACGAGCCGCATCACTTCCGATGTTTCGCAATTGCAGGGCCTGCTGTCATTCACACTGGCCGAGTTATTCCGGCAGGCGGCGACATTGATCGTCGGTATGTCCATTTTGTTTTATACTTCCTGGAAACTCACGCTCTTCATGCTCGCCACGGTGCCGGTGCTTGGCGTTGCTTCGGTTTTTTTCGGCCGTCACACGCGCAGGCTCTCCCGCAAGGCGCAGGATCAGCTCGCAGCGGCGAATGTGGTGGTGGAAGAAACCTTGCAATCGGTGCATGTGGTGAAGGCATTTACCAATGAGCCGCTCGAAATCCATCGCTACCGCACCATCCTGGACCGTGTGGTGAACCTTATGCTGTTTGCCGCCCGCTTTCGGGGCGGGTTCGCTTCGTTTATCATTTTTGCGATGTTCGGCGGCATTGTGGGCGTGATCTGGTATGGCGCGGCGCTGGTGCAGGCGGGAGAATTCGGGCTTTCTGACTTGTTCACATTTATTCTCTACACCACTTTTATCGGCGCGTCGATTAGCGGAATGGGCGATTTGTATGCGCAAATCAACCGGACGGTAGGTGCCTCGGAGCGGATTTTTGAAATTTTGGGTGAAACGGCTGAGGTCTCGGTCGAAGCTGCCAGGAATGCCGTCGCGGGCGATATCGAAGGCCGGGTTACCTATCAGGACGTGCATTTCGCCTACCCATCGCGCGCGGACCTGCCCGTGTTGAAAGGCGTGTCGCTGGACATCCGGGCGGGAGAGAAAATCGCTTTGGTGGGATACAGCGGCGCGGGTAAATCGACCATCGTGCAGCTTCTGATGCGTTTTTACAATTATCAATCGGGCGAAATCCTGGTGGACGGCAAGCCGGTGCGGGATTATGGTATTTCGGAACTACGCAAAAACATCGCCATCGTGCCGCAGGAAGTGATGCTGTTCGGCGGGACGATTTATGAAAATATCGCTTACGGAAAGCCGTCGGCCTCACGCGAGGCCATTATCGACGCTGCCCGCCGTGCGCATGCCCTGGAATTCATCGAATCGTTTCCCGAAGGTTTCGAAACCATCGTCGGCGAACGGGGAATCAAGCTCTCCGGAGGCCAGCGGCAGCGCATTGCCATCGCGCGGGCCATTTTGAAAGATCCCAAAATCCTTATCCTCGACGAAGCCACGAGCTCGCTCGACGCCGAGTCGGAGAAGCTGGTACAGATCGCGCTGGACGAATTAATGCAAAACCGGACCACGATCGTGATCGCACACCGGCTCGCCACCATTCGCAAGGTGGACATGATTTACGTGCTGCGCGACGGCCGCATTGCCGAGTCGGGCACGCACCAGGCATTGAGCACGATCCCCGACGGCGTGTATGCCAATCTTATCAAACTACAATTTGAAACAGCCATTGAAAAATACTGAAATCACCTCCTCCGCGTCCCGGCAGTTCTTCCAGGCCGAGAAAGAAAAAGCAACAACGGCCGAGCAGGCTGCGAACGAGCGGTTCAAACGCATTGCATTGCTCCGCCTGGCCACATTCGCGGGCATGGTGCTGCTGGCTGTGGTGTGGAACAAAACAGGCGTCGCGTACTGGGGCATCGGAATACTGGTTTTGCTGGTAATCTTCCTGGTTTTGATGGGCAAACAGCAGCAGGCGCGCATCGGCCGCAACTTCCAGCGAAACCTGGTCACCATTAACGACGACGAGCTCGCACGCCTCGATTTCCGCTTCAAACGGCCCGATACCGGCGCCGGCTTCCGCGAAAAGGACCACCACTATGCCGACGATCTCGATATTTTCGGAGAATATTCCCTGTTCAAACTCCTCAACCGTACCCGCACCGCCGAAGGAAGCCGCCGGCTGGCCAACTGGCTTAAAAATCCCGCTACCCCCCCGGAAATAGCGCTCCGGCAGGCCGCGGCAACGGATTTCAGCCGCCATCCCGGACTGATGCAGCAATGGGAAGCTACCGCCCTGCTGCACGAACACGCCGCGAGCCACGTGGGCGAATTCCAAACGTGGGTGGTCGAAATGTTTCCGGCACCTTTGCAGGCCGCGCTGAAATGGCGGTGGTTCCCGCTGGTTACGCTGGCGATTATGGTGCTGTATTTTGCGGGCATTGTGCCGGGCTACGCGGTGTTTGCCAGCTTGGCCGTCCACCTTTTTATCCTGGGGCGCTACACGGAGTTCGTCAAGGTGCTCGCCAACCGGACGACCTCCATGGGCCAGACGCTCACGGCCTATTCCGAATTGCTGAAAAAAGCGGAAGATGCGCCTTACCAATCGGCGTGGTGGCAGTCGCGGAAGGCGCGGATTACCGGCTCGTCGGCAGCGCTCGCGAAGGTGGGGAACCTGTTCGAAAAGCTCGATTACCGCAACAATCCCTATTTCGCCATTTTTGTGGGCATTCCCACGCTTTGGGATATGCATTGCCTGGCCGGCCTGGAAGCCTGGAAGGCCGAACACCACAGCCACCTCAATCACTGGCTCGATGTACTGGCCGATACCGAGGCGATGAACAGTGTGGCTGGCCACGCATTCGCCAACCCGCATTACATTGTGCCGCAAGTGAGTGACACTGCCGAAGTAACGATCAGCGCAGCCGATTTAGGCCATCCGCTTATTCCGGGAGCAAAGCGAATCAGTAACGATTTTGCGATGCAGGGCACGGGCAAGACGATTCTTGTGACGGGTTCCAACATGTCGGGCAAAAGTACATTTCTGCGCACGATCGGCCTCAACCTCGTGCTGGCGCAAATGGGGGCGGTAGTGAGCGCGGGCGCACTCGCGTGCTCGCCCGTGCGGGTGTTCAGCAGCATGCGCACGCAGGATTCGCTCGAAGAAAGCACGTCCTCTTTTTACGCCGAATTGAAAAGGCTCCGAAAACTCCTCGAACTGGCCGACGAGCAGGCCAATGCGCCGGTTTTTTATCTACTTGATGAAATACTGAAAGGGACCAACTCGGCCGACCGCCACCGCGGCGCCGAAGCGCTGATCCGGCAGCTGCACACGAAAAAAGCATCGGGCATGGTGTCCACCCACGACCTCGAACTCGGCGAATGGGGCGCGACGGAAACGTACATTCACAACTTCCATTTCCGGTCGGATGTAGAGAATGGCCAGCTGCATTTCGACTACCGCCTGCACGACGGCATCTGCCGGAGCTTCAATGCCTCGGAGCTGATGCGCATGATGGGCATTGCGATCGGCCCGGACGAATCTCCACTTGTACACTCATGACGGTCATTTGTACGGTTATACGAGGATTTGCGTAACTTTACTGTTTACATTTACGTTTAAAATACTGATCCGGCAGCGGAGGTCGAACTTTTTAATTCTTGTACAATTAACCCGTAGCGATTACAAAACCTGAATGGAATTACAGAAAGCATTGGAAATATTGATCATGGCAGGGCAGCTTATCCTGGGCCTGTCGATCCTGGTGGGGTTGCATGAGTGGGGGCACATGGCCGCCGCAAAAATGTTCGGAATGAGGGTTGAAAAATACTTTATAGGCTTTCCTCCTAAAATTTTCAGTTTCCAGAAAGGCGAAACAGAGTACGGCATAGGCGCGATACCGCTGGGCGGGTTTGTAAAAATTTCCGGGATGATCGACGAGTCGATGGACACCGAAAGCATGAGCCAGGAACCGCAGCCGTGGGAATTCCGCTCGAAACCAGCCTGGCAAAGGCTGATTGTCATGCTCGGCGGGATCATCGTAAACGTAATCGTGGGGATTATCATATTCATTGCCATTGCTTACCACGACGGCAGGAAGTTCCTTTCGATCAATGAAGTGAATAAGTACGGCATCGTGGCGGGCGAACTCGCTCAGGAAATTGGGCTTAAAACCGGCGATAAAGTGATCCGCGTGAACGGCAAGCCCTTCTCCGATTACAGCGACCTGGTGAGCTCGGAGGTGTTCCTGGGCAGCAACAGCTCCTACACCGTGCTTCGCAACGGCCAGGAGATCCAGATCGACATTCCGAATAATTTCATCGAAAAACTTTCGGACCCCGACGAGAAACGCAACTTTATCCTCCCGCTCGAACCATTCAAGATCGGCGAGCTGATTCCCGGAATGCCGGCAGAAAAAGCAGGCCTGGAACCTGGCGACAAAGTAGTGTCCATCAACGGAGCGCCTATCCGGTTCTTCCACGAATTGCAGGCGCAGCTAGAAACGCTGGCAGGCAAGGCAACCACGCTGGTCGTACAACGCGGCGAAGGACAGAAAACATTGAATGCGACTGTAAGCGAAGAGGGCACGCTAGGGTTCTATCCCGAAACGCTGCTGAACTTCACCACCGTGAATTATTCGTTTGGCGAGGCCGTGGCTATTGGCACGGAGAATGCCTTTGGCGTGGTGTATAATAATATCAAAGGTTTCGGTAAAATTTTCCGCGGTGAAGTTTCCGCTTCCAAAGCGCTGAGCGGGCCGATCGGCATTGCCCGGATGTTCGGCGGCGTGTGGGATTGGGGCCGTTTCTGGTCACTCACCGGCCTTCTCTCAATGGTACTCGCATTCATGAACGCCCTGCCGATCCCTGCGCTGGACGGCGGCCACGCGGTAATCCTATCCTACGAAATCATCTCCGGCCGCAAGCCGTCCGACCGTTTCCTCGAAAACGCACAAAAAGTGGGCATGGTACTCCTGCTCGGCCTGATGGCGTTCGCGATCTTCAACGACGTATGGAAAGCGGTATTTTAGGGAAAGGGAGGAAAGGGAGAATGGAGGAAAGGGAGGAAAGGGATTTTTGTCCTTCTTCCCCTTCCTCCATCCTCCCTTTATTCCCTTTCCTCCCATTATTCCCCTTCCTCCCTCTATTCCCCTTCCTCCTCTCCTCCCTACTCCTGCTGACGTCATTCAAACCGAAACACGACTACCATGTTTCCGTGACGCAAATGCAGTACAATGCCGTGGCCCGGTCTTTTGAAGTAAGTATCCGGATATTTACCGATGACCTGGAAAAAGCATTGTCGCAAAGCCATTCCAAACAGCGATTTATAATTAAAGACAATGATCAGAATGACCGCTTCGTTGAAGAATACATTCGTAAATCATTTGTTTTGACAGATAGTCAGAAAAAAAATATGACTATCAAATACATCGGCAAAGAACAGGAAGCGGATGCAACATGGGTGTACCTTGAAATCCCTTTCCAGGGCCCTTTGAACGGTTGCAGGCTTTCGAATGTTACGCTCATGGAAGTTTTTGACGATCAAGTCAATATGACGAATGTCAGATTCCAGTCCGAAAAAAAGACGTTTTTATTTAAAAAAGGACAGACCTCTCACCTGCTATAACTAGTTTGTGACCGCTCATAAAAATGCATGACATAATGTGTAGTGGCACGGCTATTTTGTTTTTATAATGCCTTTCTTTTGAAAGTCATTATTTATATATTGGGAAATGATTATCTGTCAATTTGACAGAATGCCTATGAAATTTGAACCTTCTGATCTATATAGCCGGCTGCTAATGTCCGACTCGGACATGGATAGCCTCGAAATCGTTCCACTTGGCGGCCCCGATGGCTCCGACGAGCCTTTTGAACTTCCCAATGAATTAGCGATACTTCCTATCAGGCAAACAGTACTTTTTCCCGGAATGGTTATTCCGGTAACCGTAGTGCGCCAGAAAGCCATCCGGCTTGTTAAAAAGATATACCGTAATTCCGACATCAATCAGCGTATTCTCGGTGCCGTCACCCAGGCGATCCCCAACAAGGAAGACCCTACGGCCGAGGACCTTTACAACATCGGTACCGTTGCCCAGATCCTGAAAATGATTACCCTGCCGGATGGCAATGTAACCATCATCGTTCAAGGCCGGCAGCGCTTCGAGATCAAGTCGATTGTGAACGAAGAGCCTTACCTTACTGCCGAGGTGCGGGCGATCGAGGATTCATTTGTGGGGCCTACCAAAAAAGAAGCGAAAGCACTGCTGCAATCGCTTCGTGACGGCGCGCACAAGATCATGCGCCTGAACCCGGAGATCCCGCAGGAAGCGCGCATTGCCCTCGATAACATTGAAAGTCCGATATTCCTGATCCATTTCCTGTCGTCGAACATCAATGTAGAAGTAGCCGACAAGCAAAAGCTGCTTGAAGAGCGCAATGGCCATAAGCAAGCCACGCTTTTGCTGCAATACATGATGCGGGAAATCGAAATGCTCGAACTAAAACGGGAAATCCAGACCAAAGCCAGCTCGGACATCGACCAGCAACAGCGCGACTATTTCCTGCGCCAGCAGATCAAGGTGCTGCACGATGAGCTGGGCATGGACAGCCCCGAGCGCGACCTGGACGAAATACGCCTCAAAGCCAGCCAGAAAAAATGGACGGACGCGGTGAAGGCGCATTTCGACAAAGAACTTAGCAAACTGCAACGCATTAACCCGATGGCGCCTGAATACCCGGTAACGATGAATTACCTGGAAACGCTCGTGGACCTGCCGTGGGGACAATATACCAAAGACAATTTCGACCTCGTAAGAGCGCAGAAAATACTCGACACCGACCATTTCGGCCTCGAAAAGGTGAAGGAGCGCATTATCGAATACCTCGCGGTGCTCAAACTGAAAGGTAACCTCAAAGCGCCGATCCTCTGCCTCTACGGCCCTCCGGGGGTGGGTAAAACTTCGCTCGGGAAGTCCATTGCAAAGGCGCTTAACCGCGAATACATTCGCATGGCGCTGGGCGGCGTGCACGACGAAGCCGAAATCCGCGGCCACCGCAAGACTTATATTGGCGCGATGCCCGGAAAAATCATTCAGAACATCAAAAAAGCAGGTTCTGCCAACCCGGTGTTCATCCTGGATGAAATTGATAAGGTAAGCTCCGACTACCGCGGCGATCCTTCGTCAGCTTTGCTGGAAGTACTCGACCCCGAGCAAAACTCTTCGTTTACAGATAATTACCTCGAAGTAGAATACGACCTTTCGAAAGTACTTTTCGTAGCTACCGCCAACTCGCTCGACACCATCCACCCCGCATTGCGCGACCGGATGGAGATCATCGAGATGACCGGCTACACGATCGAAGAAAAATTGCAGATCGCGAAACGTTACCTCGTTCCGAAGCAACGCAAAGACCATGGCCTGAAAGCAACCGACGTGAAGGTAGACGACGCCGCATTGCTGAAAGTGATCGAAGGCTACACCCGCGAATCGGGCGTGCGCAACCTTGAACAGAAAGTGGGGACGGTGGTGCGCAAGATCGCGAAATCGGTAGCAATGGAGCAGGATTATCCCAAAACCATCAAAGCCGAACAAGTCGAAAAATACCTTGGCGCAGAGATTTTTGATAAGGATTTGTACCAGGACAACGACTTCGCAGGCGTTGTTACCGGCCTCGCATGGACCTCGGTAGGCGGTGAAATATTGTTCATCGAAACCAGCCTGAGCCGCGGCAAAGGTGGACTGACGTTATCCGGCCAGCTAGGCGACGTGATGAAAGAATCGGCCGTGGCTGCATTGTCGTACCTCAAAGCCAACGCGGAACGGCTCGGCATCGACTACCGGATTTTCAACCATTACGACCTGCACGTGCACGTGCCTGCGGGCGCGGTGCCCAAAGATGGCCCGAGCGCGGGCGTAACGATGGTCACTTCCATGGCCTCGATATTTACACAGCGCCGGGTGAAACCTTTCATTGCCATGACGGGTGAGATTACCCTGCGCGGAAAAGTGCTTCCGGTAGGCGGCGTGAAGGAAAAAATTCTCGCAGCGCGGCGCGCGGGTGTGAAGGAGATCATTCTTTGTGTTAAAAACCGCAAGGACGTGGAAGAAGTACCGGCCAACTACGTCAAAGACCTGAGCTTCCATTACGTGGATCAGATCGACGAGGTGCTGGGTATCGCATTGCTTCCCGAGAAAGTGAACAACCCGATGAACTTCGTTTTCCCCGATGAGAAGAAGGAAAAAGAGGAAAGCGGGTTTGTCACAATGACCGCATAGATTCATTGAAATACAGCGAAGAGGTGCCCGAAAGGCGCCTCTTTTTGTTTAGGGGTTATACTTTCCAAATGCCGTCATACTGTCAAACCTTTTATCTACCTGAAAATGTCGTTACCGCAGCTTTCCCCCCAATTGCTCGACCAGCAGCCCGAGCTCCTACCCGATCACCGGAGACTTCTTGCATTGCCCGAAAAAATCATCCAGTTCGGCACAGGCGTACTTTTGCGCGGCTTGCCCGACTACTTTGTGAACAAAGCCAACGCACAGGGCATTTTCAACGGGCGGATCGTGGTCGTCAAATCCACCAGTACGGGGGGAACGGATGCGTTTTCCGAGCAGAGCAACATTTTTTCGCACAGCATCCGCGGCATCGAAGACGGAAATCAGGTCGACGACGCGGTGATCAACACCAGCATCAGCCGCACATTGGCAGCAGCCAGCGATTGGACCGCTATTCTGGAATGCGCACGCAATCAGGAGATTAACATTGTGATTTCAAATACGACGGAAGTTGGAATACAACTTACCGACGACGATATTTCCGCCAATCCGCCGGTGTCGTTTCCCGGTAAACTGACGGCCTACTTGCTCGAACGTTATCGGGCATTCAATGGCTCAGCCGAATCGGGGATGGTGATTGTGCCTACCGAGCTGATCGTGGGCAACGGCCCGAAGCTGAAAGCGATCGTACTCGAACAGGCCCGCCGCCACAATCCGGACGAAGGTTTTATCAGTTGGCTGGAAAACGACAACCATTTTTGCAGCTCGCTTGTGGACCGCATTGTGCCCGGCAAACCGGATGCCGAAACCATTGAAGCACTTTCTCAAAAACAAGGTTTCCGCGACGATTTGCTGATCGTTTCCGAAGTGTACCGCCTTTGGGCCATCGAAGGCGGCCAGCACGTGCGCGACGTCCTCAGCTTCGCACAGGCCGACAAGGGTGTGGTGATCGAACCTAACATTGATCTTTTCCGGGAATTGAAACTAAGGCTCCTGAATGGAACGCACACATTGGCTTCCGGCCTTGCCTACCTGCACGGACTGGACACGGTGCGTGAAGCGATGGAAAATGCAGAAACTGCACAATTTATCGAACGGGTAATGCTGAATGAGCTGGCGCCAGCCATTCCTTATAAAGTCGATCCGGCACAAGCACAGGAATTTGGTCGCCAGGTGCTCGACCGCTTCCGCAACCCGTTCATCCGCCATCAGCTGATTGACATTACGGTGCAATACACGGCCAAAATGAAAATGCGCAACATTCCGACGCTTTTGAACCATTATCAGCAATCGGAAGAAGTGCCGGCTTTATTCGCCAAAGGCTTTGCTGCATTCCTGCGGTTTATGAAGCCTGTTGTGCATAAAGACGGCGGATATTACGGCGAGCGCGACGGCCAGCCGTATTCAATCCGGTGCGATTCCGCGGCCTATTTTGATGAGAAGTGGAAAAATGCAGCCTCTCCGGTCGACCTGGCGCAACAGGTGCTGAGCGACGTATCGCTTTGGGATACCGACCTAACCCTTCTGCCGGGTTTTGCCGAAGCTGTAAAAGGCCACATGACGGAGCCCGTCGTTACAGGGACTTCCACGATTTAAGCTGATTCAGCAGCGCCAGCGCCGAAATCTCATCGGAACTGAAATAAATCTCATCCTCGTTTGTCTTGATCAGCAAGTAAGGGTGGGATTTTTTATTGATATACAACTTCACCACACGGCCGTCGTCGGTTTTGAAGGAACCTTTCGAAAAATTACCCCCCGAAAATCCATTGGCCCTGCTTGAAATGCTTGGGAGGCTGTCGGTAATGGTGAAGAATGTTACCTCCTTGCGGGGGATCTTCATGCCCGACGCGCCTCTGATTTCCAGCGCATTATCGGTCAGGAATATCTGACTGTCGCGCATTTCAGAAAAGAGCATGAAGCCTACGCCCACGCTCACCACCAACAAAATCGCCATGCCCACGTAAGTCCCTGCCCGTTGCCCGCTGGTGCCGGTATAAAACCGGTTGCCCATGGCCATCATATAGCCATAGCTGAGCAGCGGGTACATGATCAGGAAAACGGTGGCCCAATTGGGGCTGAAAACATTCAGCACCAGCACGCCGGTGATCAGGCTGATGGCGAGAAATATGTGAAAACGGCTGAAAAATTTGAGGTAAGCCTCAATGTCGAACTTGGCACGGTCGGCCTCGGACATCATGTTGTATCCCGAAAGCAGGTAACGCGCATTGCCGGGCGTCACAACAAATGCCAGTAAAAATGATATCGTCGAGAAAATCAGGGTAGCTATCAGCATAATCTTGTCACGGCTAATTGCCTTTTAAGTTACAAAATTATGCAGGAGAAAGTCAATTGGCATTCATTTTGGTAAAGCCTCCGCTTGCAATGCATTTTGAAGAAACGCTTTCAGGCGGTGAAGTGCTGGTCGGCTTCTCCACGCGCCTGAGCGATATTTTGGAATATTAATCAGCCGTTCGCGCGGAACTCCTTCACGAGCGCGATACTTTCTGCTACTTTCTGTTCGATCCAGGCATAATTGCCTTCCGAGATCGCTTCTTTCGGGAACAGGTTCGAGCCTAGCCCCACGGCATAAGCGCCTGCGTCAAACCATTCGTTAATGCTCTCCCGCGTGGGCTGCACGCCGCCGGTTACCATAATTTTAACGTTCGGCATTGGCCCGCGAATGGCCCTTACAAACTTGGAGCCCACCACTTCGCCCGGGAAAAGCTTTACCACTTCCGCACCGGCTTGCTGCGCATTGTAAATCTCAGTTAAGGTCGAAACGCCAGGAATCCAGGGGATACCGGCTTTCAAACAAGCTGCGCCTACGGCCGGGTTGAGGCAGGGCGTTACGATGAAATCCGTGCCGGCATCGATGAATTTTTGTGCGGTTTCCGCATCATAAATGGTGCCGATACCCATCGAAAGACCCGGCAGGCTTTCCTTTACATAAGCCAGAAGCTCCGTAAATACATTATAAGCATTGTCGCCGCGGTTGGTGAATTCGAATGCGCGTGCACCCCCGCGGTACGCCGCATTGATCACCTCTTTCGCGATTTCAATGTCGGCATGATAGAACAGCGGCAGCACGCCGACTTCGTTCAGTAATATCAATGTTGTTTCCTTATCCATAATAAAATGCCCGATGGCTGCTTAGCGTTTGATTCTACCCGATGTTTCTCCCTGGCGGATGGCTTCTACTTCATCGATCGTCGAGATCAATGCGTCGCCTTCGATGGTGTGCTTCAATGCAGAAGCAGCTACCCCGAATTCGAGCGCTTTTTGCTGGTCGTCGAAGGTAATGAGGCCGTGGATGAGGCCAGCGATGAATGCGTCGCCGCCACCTACGCGGTCGATGATCGGGTTGATCTCGATGTCATCCGTTTCGAGCAGCTCCTTGCCATTCCACAAAAATGCCCTCAGCAGGTTATGTGACGCGCTGATCGACGTTCTTTTCGTGTCCACCACCATTTTTACCTGCGGGAAAGCCTTCTGTAAATTGACGCACGATTCGACAAAATCGTTTCCATCGATGTCAAAAATCTCCTTGATATTGATACTGTTGGCAATCACGACGTCAGTTCCGGCTGTCAGCTCGGGAAGAATATCGGATGGCTTTTTGCCGTATTTCCACAAATTGGCGCGGTAGAATATATCGCCTGACACCGTAATGCCGAGTCTGCGGGCTGCCTTAATGCCGTCGAGCAATGCATCCGCAGCTTCCTGCGACAATGCCGGCGTAATGCCTGCCCAGTGAAACCATTTCGCGTCTTTCAGGATGTTATCCCAATCGAGCTCTTTCGGATCAATGGTCGCCAGGGATGAATTGGCGCGGTCGTACACGATCTGGCTGCCGCGCATGGCAGCGCCGGTTTCCAGGAAGTAAACGGCCATTCTCGGGCCTCCGAAAAGGATATGCGAGGTATCGACGCCATGGAAATGCAGGTACTGGGCCGCCGCACGTCCGATGGGCGAGTCGGGGAAACGGGTAACGTGCGCCGTGCTGTGTCCCCAATACGCCAGTGCAGTCGAAACGTTCGCTTCGCCGCCGGCATACGTTACATTCAATTGACGGGCTTGTTCAAAACGGGAAAAACCAGGAGTGGAAAGCCGCATGAGGACTTCCCCGAAGGATACTATCTGAGCCATATTTTAAACTAATGCCCGTTTGCCAAAGAATGAACTCTCTGACGGGCCATTGAAAGATGATTACGAGCCAAAATTAAGTATTAACATTAAAATAGCCCACAACAAAACTGTCTGGGCTATCCATTTATTAGCGTATTTAAATTCGGATTTTAATCAAAAGCCAAAATATTTGTTGGCATTGTTGTAACAAATACCTTCCACCATCTTGCCCAGCCACTGGATATCGTTCGGCAACTCGCCGTTTTCGACGTCCTGACCGATGAGGTTGCACAAAATGCGGCGGAAATATTCGTGGCGCGGATACGACAGGAAGCTGCGCGAATCGGTAAGCATGCCCACGAAACGGCTCAGCAAGCCCATATTCGACAATGCATTCATCTGCCGCTCCATGCCATCCTTCTGATCGAGGAACCACCAGCCGGAACCGAACTGCATTTTGCCTGCCACGGTGCCGTCGTTATAGTTGCCCGTCATCGTCGCCAGCACTTCATTATCGGCCGGGTTGAGGTTATACAAAATCGTTTTTGCGAGCTGGTCGGTCGAATCGAGTTTATTCAAAAACTTTGAAAGCGCCTGCGCCTGGCTGTAATCGCCGATGGAATCCCAGCCGGTATCCGGACCGAGTTCGCGGAGCATGCGCTCATTGTTGTTGCGCAATGCACCCAGGTGAAACTGCTGCGTCCAGCCTTTGGCGTGGTCCATTTTAGCCATTTCATACAACAGCACCGATTTGAATGCCAATGCCTGAGCAGCCGAAGGCTTTTCACCTCTTAATGCCGCTGCAAATGCCTCACGCGCCGCAGCTTCATCGAATTCCGCATAAATATGCTCCAAACCGTGATCCGACAAGCGGCCGCCCATAGAAGCAAAGAAATCATGACGGTTCTGAATCGCTGCGAGCAATGCCTCATAGCTGGTAATCTCGCCCGTGCCGGCTGCCTGCGCCAGTTTGGACAAATATTGCTTGAAATCATCCGGTGAATCGATGAGCAGCATGGCCTTATCCGGGCGGAATGTCGGCAGCACGCGGATGTCGAAACCGCTTTCGCTGATCGCGCTGTGGTAATTCAAAGCGTCCGTTGGATCATCCGTGGTGCAGATTACCTTCACGTTCATGCGGGTCAGCAGGCTTTTTACCGAATAATCGGGCTGGCGCAGCTTGGCCGAGCATTCTTCGTAGATCTCGCGGGCCGTATGTTTATTTAAAAGAATGTCAATGTCGAAATAGCGGAGCAATTCGAGGTGCGTCCAGTGATAGAGCGGATTTCGCATCGTGTACGGCACGGTAGCCGCCCATTGTTCGAACTTCTCCCAGTCGCTCGCGTCGCCGGTGCAATACCGCTCGTTGATCCCGTTCGCACGCATGGCCCGCCACTTGTAATGGTCGCCGTACAGCCATATTTGCGTCAGGTTTTCAAACTGCTTGTCTTCCGCGATCTGATCGGGCGGCAGGTGGCAGTGGTAATCGATGATCGGCATTTCCTTTGCATAATCATGGTAAAGGATACGCGCAGTTTCCGAACGGAGGAGGAAATCTTCGGAAATGAAGGTTTTTTGTACAGCGGGGCTAATCGTTTCCATTCTCTTTCTTGTTACAATCACAAACTTCTTTCAATCCCGTATTCGAGGCCGCGCAGCTCCGCAAGCCCGCGCAGGCGCCCAATGGCCGTATAACCCGGGTTGGTCCGCTTCGTAGCCGACAAATCGTCGAGCATACGGTGGCCATGATCAGGACGGAAAGGCATTCTCAAATCGGTTCTACCTTCATTTTCCCGCCTTTTCTGCTCCAACACCAAAGCACGCATCACACCGTACATATCCACGTCACCATCGAGGTGATCGGCTTCGTAAAAGCTGCCGTCGTGCTCGCGCTTGGTGGCGCGCAGGTGGATGAAATGAATGCGGCTACCCAGCCTGTCTACCATTCCGGCGAGGTCGTTATCCGGCCTTACGCCATAAGAACCCGTGCAGAAACAAATGCCGTTAGCCTGCTTGTCGTAGGCTTTCAGCAGCATTTCCGCGTCATTTTCGGTACTTACCACGCGCGGCAGGCCCAGGATCGGGTAAGGAGGATCGTCCGGATGGATTGCCAGCCTGATGCCCGCCTCTTCGGCTACCGGCCCGATAGCCTGGATAAACTGGTACAAATGCGTACGCAGTTCCAGATCGCCGATATGCTCGTAGGCTTTCAAAACCTGCCGGAATTGCTCCACCGTGAAGCTTTCCTCAGAACCGGGCAAACCCGCGATGATATTACGGACGAGTTTTTCCTTCTCTTGCTCCGACGCCGTGTCGAGCCAAATTTTCGCGGCCCGCTTCTGCTCGTCGGTGTACAGGTCGGCCGCCTCCGGCCTTTCTAACAGATAAAGATCAAATGCGGCGAACTGCGTTGCATCGAAACGCAGGCCGGTTGAACCATCGTGCATCGGCGCGTCCAGATCCGTGCGCGTCCAGTCCAGGACGGGCATGAAATTGTAGCAAACGGTGTCGATACCGCATTGCCCCAAGTTACGCAACGACTGCTGGTAGTTCAGTATATGTTTTTCAAAATCGCCGGAGCGCGTTTTGATCGATTCGTGCACAGGTACGCTTTCCACCACCGACCAGGTAAGGCCGGCGTCTTCGATCAGCTGCTTGCGCGCCTGAATTTCGGATACTTCCCAAACTTCGCCGTTGGGAATATGATGCAATGCGGTTACGATTCCCGTTGCCCCGGCCTGACGGATATCCTGCAACGAAACAGGATCGTTAGGGCCAAACCAACGCCAGGTTTGTTCTAATGCCATTTGTTTACTTCGGCTTTCGGCTGTCGGCAGTCGGCCTTTTTACTTCGGCTTTCAGCTTTCGGCCGTCGGCCTATTGTTTATACTTTTATTTATCAGATACTAGAACAGCCGACCGCCGATAGCCGACAGCCGAAGTCCCTATGCTACCAATCTATGCTCCGGCACGCGCTCGCGGAGGACTTTCAATGCGCGGCTCATTTGCGTTTCCACGGTTTTGACGGAGATTTCCAGACGCTCTGCGATGTCGCGGTAGCGGAGGCCTTCTTCGCGGCTGAGGCGGAAAATGAGCTGGCACTGGCGCGGCAATGCCTGGATACAGTCTTCTATATGCGAGTAAAATTCGTTGTACGACAGCTCCTCGGCGGGTGAAAAATGATCCGCGTGGCTCATATTCCACTGTACCGAATCCAGCGAATCCCGCTCATTCTGGCGATGGATACGCAGTTTCAGGTAATCGAGTGCCTGGTTACGCACAGCTCTGTAAATGTAAGCCTGAAATGAAGTATGCACCTCGATCTGCTCCCGATTTTTCCAAAGTTTTACAAATACATCGGATACCACTTCCTCCGCAATCTCGCGCGTCACGACCACACGCATGGCATAGTTGCACAGCGACCGGTAATGCCGGGTAAACAACTCGCGGAAGGCATTATAATCACCGTTAGTCACCACTCTGCCAAACAAGGTTTCCAGAATGCCCTTCTGAGAACAGGCCGATGGTAATGTACTGGTAAATGAGTTTGTCTCCATGTAAACTGAGCTAGGTTAATTATAGAAAATTTCCTGGAATTGTAGTGGTATTTAGCCCTCTGTCTTCGTCGATGATTTACCTAGTTTAAACACTCGCTCGTTGATACACAAAAATAAATCTTGAAAAAAAGCAATAAATTTACGCAACCGTTCCCGGAACCGTTCCCGTTCCCGCAATTTTTCCCGGAACTTTGTGCGAACATTGGTTACTTTATGCAACATTGAGCGCCTGGTGTATTTCCGGGATATTTTAGCAAGATTGTACTATTTCTATATAACCCTATGAAAAAGGTCTCTATCACGATCAAAGAGATTGCAAGGCAGCTCGGTATTTCCAAATCCACCGTTTCGCGGGCCCTGCGCGACAGCAGCGAAATAAGTGAAGAAACCAAGCAAAAGGTGATAGACCTGGCCGAGCAGCTCAATTATTACCCCAACCCGATCGCGATCAGCCTTTTGAAGAACCGCACGCAGACGATCGGCGTGATTGTGCCGGACATTGCCAATCGTTTTTATTCATCGGCCATCGGCGGCGTGGAGGATATTGCGTACAGCCGCGGCTATCACACGATGATTTACCAAAGCCACGAACTGCTCGAAAGGGAGCGTTCCGCGACGCGCCACATCGCATCCAGGCGGGTGGACGGCCTGGTAGTGGCGATTTCCAGCCAGTCGGAGAACATCGATCACTTTGCCTCCTTGCAGGAACAGGGCATTCCGGTGGTGTTTTTCGATCGAGTGAGCGACGCCATGCAAACGCACAAGGTGCGGGTGGACGATTATAAGGGCGCCTTCGATGCTACCGAGCATTTGATCAAGCGGGGCTGCCGGCGCATTGCGCACATTGCCGGGCCGCGGCCGGTGTCGATCACCCGGTTCCGTTTAGAAGGTTACAAGGATGCTTTAAGAAAATACGGCATCGAGTTTCAGGAAGAATGGGTACTGCACAGCGAGATTACCCAAGCGGGCGGAACCGAGCGGACTTACCAGCTAATGGCCCTCCGCGAGCGCCCCGACGCTATTTTCGGCGCGAGCGACCGTATTACCATGGGCATTCACTGGGCCCTGCGCCAGCTGGGCTACAAAATGCCCGACGACGTGGCCGTGGTGGGCTTCTGCGACCTGGCAATGTCGTCGCTTCTCGATCCGCCGGTGAGCTCCGTCACGCAGCCTTCATTTGAAATGGGACAGCAGGCTACTTCATTGCTGCTGGACCTGATAGAAAGCAAAAATACCCCGGCCGAATTCGAGACCAGGGTATTGCAATCTAATTTGGTAATCAACAAATCGTCGATGCGCGGGGCTAACGGGTAAGCGTCACCCGCTGAGGGTCAGCCCGTGAGCGTCACCCGCGGAAGGTCAGCCCGTGAGCGTCACCCGCTGAAGGTCAGCCCGTAATAGCTTTTAGTTTTCTTTCGAATTCGATGAGAATGCGTTCTTTCATCTGAACCTTGCGCTTCTGGATGTTGATGCGGCCTGCGGCTTGCTTGTCCAGTTCGGGATCGCCGGTAGCGGTGCGGTCAAATTCCAGCTGTGCGAATTCGAGGTCGCTTTTTTCACGCTTGGTAAGCCATTCGAGTTCGCGGTATTTGGTGCGAAGCTGCTCTTCCGGGCTTTTCAGGTCGAATGCAGGGTACTTGCGGCTGATCACGCGCGCCAGGTAGCTGAGTTCGAAAATCTTATCGCACACCATCCGGAACCGCTCTGCGAGCTCCTTATCGGCCAGTTTGAAAGGTATTTTGATTTCCTTCCATTTGCTCAGCAATGCTTTTGCTTCCTGCGACGCTTCGATAATATCCGGCGATTTCAGCAATGTTTCAGCCTGTGCCAGCAATTTCTGCTGTTCGAGGACACGCGGGTCTACACGCACCTTCGGCTCGATGCCCTTGGCCGCATTGTATTTGTCATAGAATAATTTCAGGAAGTGGCGATACGCTTTATTGACTTTGAAAAAGCGCTTAGGAGGAACTTCTCCAACGTTGTTCCAGGCATTGCGAACGTCCCTCGCTTTTTGATAAGCTTCGTCAAGATCCTTCGCATAGCTCAGCGTTTTCGTGATCTTGATCAGGCGTTCGTATTCCTCGATACGTTTCTGGTTGAGTTTGTTCTGCTCGTCGAAATAGTCGCGGCGGCGCTGGAAGAAATCGTCCAGGATTTGTTGAAATGTCGTTTCAATTTCTTCCTGATATTCTTTGTCCACCGGCCCGGTGCGGATCCATTTCGCTTTGATCTCCTGTATCTGGTCCGTTGCTGTGGCATAATCCGTAACAGCCGCGGCAACTTTCACATCCTCGATCAACGCACGTTTAATTTCCAGGTTTTTGAGCTGGTTAACTTCGATAAGGCCTTTGAGATACTCTTCTTTTTCTTCCAGCCTTTTCAAAAGTGGGACGAAATCACCCAAAGCGTCAAAACCTTTCAGCTTGCGTTGCAACTGGATCAGCTTGGTAAGATAAGAGCCTTTGTTAAGTGCTTCATCTATTTCTTGTTCCAGCTGTTCTACTTTGTTCAGGACAATGTTAAAACGATTCTTGAAATAGTCAATCGCTTCCTGTTCAGTCCTTTTTACTTCTCCAATTTGCCGGTCGGGGAAATCCAGATACCCCTTTAAAAATACTTTGCTGTCCTTAACGTAGCCGTATTCATCATTCAATGTGGCATTTTCCATTCTTTCAATTTTTTTTATCTGCTAAGTGTAGGGATATATAACGATATTTGTTACGCACAAATTAAACAAAAAATGAGTAACGAAACCATTATTTTCTCAATGTCGGGGGTTAACAAAATCATTCCCCCCAACAGACATATTATTAAAAACATTTATTTATCCTTTTTCTACGGTGCCAAAATCGGCGTACTGGGTCTGAACGGATCAGGTAAGTCGACACTCCTGCGCGTGATCGCCGGCATCGATAAAGACATTCAGGGTGAGGTGGTTTTCTCGCCCGGCTATTCGGTCGGGATGCTCGAACAGGAACCTAAACTCGATCCCAATAAGACAGTCCGCGAAGTTGTAGAAGAAGGTGTACAAGAAATCGTAAACCTATTGAAAGAATTCGACGAAATCAATGAAGCGTTCGGCGCCGAGGATGCAGATTTCGATAAATTATTGGAAAGACAAGGCGAAGTGCAGGAAAAACTCGACGCTTCGGACGCCTGGAATCTCGACAACCGGCTCGAAATCGCGATGGACGCGCTGCGCTGCCCGCCTTCGGATACATTGATCTCGACACTTTCCGGTGGAGAGAAACGCCGGGTCGCGTTGTGCCGCCTCCTGCTGCGCCAGCCCGACGTACTTTTGCTCGATGAGCCTACCAACCACCTCGACGCCGAGTCGGTACTGTGGCTCGAAGAGCATTTGAGACAATATAAAGGAACGGTGATCGCCGTAACGCACGACCGCTATTTCCTCGACAATGTAGCCGGCTGGATTCTCGAACTCGACCGCGGCGAGGGCATTCCGTGGAAAGGCAACTACACTTCGTGGCTCGAACAGAAGCAGGAGCGTTTGAAAAAAGAAGAAAAAACCGAGTCGAAACGCCAGAAAACGTTGCAGCGCGAGCTTGAATGGGTTCGTTTAGCGCCAAAGGCACGTCAGGCGAAATCCAAGGCGAGGTTGGGTGCTTACGAGAAATTGCTCAGCGAGGAAGCGCGCGAAAAGGAGGAAAAACTGGAAATCTTCATTCCTTCAGGCCCACGCCTCGGGAACAAGGTCATTGAAGCGCACAATGTGTCGATGGGCTTCGGCGACCGGCTGCTTTACGAAAACCTCAGCTTCGCATTGCCGCCGAACGGCATTGTAGGCATTATCGGGCCAAACGGTGCGGGTAAAACCACCTTATTTAAACTCATTACTGGCCAGCTCAAACCGCTGACGGGCCATTTCGAAGTAGGTGAGACCGTGCAACTCGCCTATGTAGACCAGGAGCATGACAACCTCGACGCGAACAAAACCGTGTACCAAAGCGTATCCGACGGCAACGACTGGATCATGCTCGGGGGCAAGCAGGCAAACGCGCGTGCATATGTGAGCCGGTTCAACTTCGGCGGCGGCGACCAGGAGAAGAAGGTAGGCACGCTGTCGGGCGGGGAGCGCAACCGCGTGCACCTGGCCATGACGTTGAAAGAAGGCGGCAACCTGCTCCTGCTTGATGAGCCGACCAACGATTTGGACGTAAACACGCTCCGTGCATTGGAAGAGGGTCTTGAAAACTTCGCAGGCTGTGCGGTGATCATCTCCCACGACCGCTGGTTCCTCGACCGCGTCGCGACGCACATTCTCGCATTCGAAGGCGATTCACAGGTTTACTGGTTCGAAGGTAACTTCTCGGAATATGAAGAGAACCGCCGCAAACGCCTGGGCACCGACGCAACTCCGACGCGGATTAAATATAAAAAGCTCGCGTAGTCTCATAATAGGGTTAGCTTTAAGCGCTCATCTACAAGGATGAGCGCTTTTTTTGTGACTTGTTGTAGAATTTATTTACAGTTTTCTTGGAATGTAGTTTTAATATTTTACCTTGCCTCGAAGTTACATACCATCCTTTATCAAGTTAACATTACAAAATACTTTTATAAAATGGCCTTTCTGGGTCAAGACTAGAATTCCTCTTCTACTTACATCTTTATCCGCCCAGGGAAATTAGGGACAACTGTGTTTTTCACCAGCCACAGGATACTCCATAAACTTCTATATGCATTATAGAAAAGTTTGTAGTAGCCCCATAAAACCGATAAACCTGTAACGCCTACTGAACCAAAAAACATTTATGTACTTCGAACGCCCGCTGCTTTCATCCATTCAACCACGTCTACTAAACATTCTGCTCTTTCTTTCGCTGCTATTGTGCAGGCCGGATTCACTGCTGGCTCAGCGCGAACTGATCCTGAACACCACCGGCTACGGCTTCGACAGGACGGCCCCGAACGGTATCAATCCGGAGCAATGGCAGTACATCCTCCGGTTTGCAAACCTGAAATACAACGGAAAAGATGCCAGCCCTACGGCGATCCGGCTGCACGTGCAATGGGAGCATTATGAGCCCACGCCCGGCAATTACCAGCGGACGAAGATGGCACAGGCCGTGAAAGCCATCCTGGACCTGAACCCGAACATGAAAGTGGCGCTGCATTTCTCGTACCTGCGTCCCGGCTACTGGAACGACAGCTTCCTGGCTACGGCCGACATTGCACAGATTTCCACCGGCTCACTTATGCAGGATGCGATTGCGCATACATACCCTTCCGTTTACTCCGAATATGCCACCGGGCGTTTCCTGGCGTTCGTAGACGACGCCCTGGCACAGGTGCAGAATTACTCTTCCCGGATTTTGTATGTGGCAATGGGCAACAACGGTTCCGAAGAGTTTTATATGCCTAACAAGACTATCAATTGGATGAATTACGCCGGAATGTATGAGGCTAAGGCCTTGCAGGCATGGCGCTCGAAATTCCTGCCATTACGGTTTCCCGGCCAAAGCCACGCTACCTGGGGCCGTAACTCCTACCCCATCGCCAATGCACCGCAGCCTAGCGATGGCAACTATAACTCGGAAATAGGCCGCGATCTGCACCGCTTTGCCGGATGGGGCTTGCTGAAACTATTTAAGGGCTTTTACAGCACCGTCAAAAATCGAAGCTCGTCCATTAAAGTACTCCATTTTATATCCGATTTCGGCTCCGTGCAGGGGAACAACTGGCATTTGCACAGCAGTACATTGCTGCTTGCCCTGGAATTGTCGGACGGCATTTACCACACCGACGGTACCAACCAATGGGACCTTTGGAAGAAAATCATGGGAATAGACGTGCTCAAAGGCACTTATCCCAACAAAATAGCCGGCGTAGAATTCGACCCGATCGACCTTGCGCAGCCCGACGGCGGTTCAGGGATCAATGGCGGCATTCCCTACGAGTGGTTCCCGAGGGCCTACAAGCATGGCGCCGAATATGTGCACATTGCCATGCATTATAACGATATCGAAATGCACCAGCTCGCGCCCACGCTGGCGTTGTGCCGCGAGCAATATGTGACGCCCTCATACCAGCCGCCGGCACGTGCGGAGGCCGTGAATGTCAACATTTTCCCCAACGTATTTACAGGCAACTTCCTGTTTTCAACCTGGCACCAGATCGGCGGCGAGAACTTCGGGCAAACCGACTTGCACCCGAAATCGATCCGGATGACCGACGACGGCTACTGGGAAAATGTGTGGGAAACAGAGAATTATTTACCCTGCACATTTGATATCAACGTGAACACATCGAATGGCAAGCCGGTTGTGGGCACGTCGGTAACGCTGAGCGTCAACTGCTCGGGCCCGGAATGTAACTCCGCGAGCTATGTGTGGAGCGGCGAAGGTGTGTACAACAGGACGGGCAATGCAATCACATTCACCGCGCCCGACACACCTGGCGATTTCACATATACCGCCAAATCGACGCGCAGCGGTTGTATGCCGAAAACCAACTCGCTCGTATTGCCCGTCACGCGCTCATTGCCTGTAAAACTGATCAGCTTCACTGCCACCAAAGTAGAAAAACGCGCATTGTTGGGCTGGTCGACGTCGGAAGAGGTCAATAGCGAAAAATTCGAGATCGAGCGGAGTGCAGACGGCAAAAAATGGACGACCATCGGAGCACTTTCTGCCGCCGGAGATGTGCTCAATACCGTCACGAAATACACTTTCAACGACGAAAACCCAATGCCCGGCGAAAATCTGTACCGCCTCAAAATGATCGACCGCGACCAGACATTTGCATACAGCCGCATGGCAAGCCTTCACTTCGAATCAGCACTGGCGGTGACCGTTTACCCTAATCCGGCAAGTGAGAAAGTGACCATTTCGGCGAAGGATTGGGCAAATGTGAAGTCGGTAAAGATATTCAACCAGGCCGGTAACGTGGTATACAGCTCGGATAAGCCGCAGCCGGACATTAACATTCAGTCGCTGGCCTCCGGCGCTTATGTGATCGGTGTGCTGCGGGGCGATGGTGCGCAGGAAAATGTGAAGTTCGTGAAGGGTGCCGGTAAATAGGGCACCCGCGGGATTTGCCCAAAGATCAATTCTTACTAACTTTCGAACGGAATCAGTTTTTAGAATTGTCAATGAGTCAATCTTCATCTTTGCATAAAATACATTTCATTTCGATTGGTGGCGCCGTGATGCACAATCTGGCCATCGAATTACATTTAAAAGGATTCCTTGTGACGGGATCGGACGACGAAATCTACGAGCCTTCGTCGAGCCGGCTGGCGCAATACGACCTGCTTCCGCCCGTCACCGGCTGGTTTCCCGATAAAATAACGACCGACCTCGACGCGGTGATCCTGGGCATGCACGCCCGCCAGGACAATCCCGAGCTTGCAAAGGCGAAAGAACTCGGCATTAAGGTGTATTCCTACCCCGAGTATATTTTCGAACAAAGCCAGAACAAGCAACGCGTCGTGATCGCTGGCAGCCATGGAAAAACGACCATTACTTCCATGGTTTTGCATGTTTTGAAATACAATAAAAGAAACTTCAACTACCTGGTAGGTGCTCAGATCGAAGGCTTCGATAACATGGTGAAGCTCTCGGAGAATGCTCCGCTCATCGTGATTGAAGGCGACGAATATTTTACATCACCGATTGACCCGACACCCAAATTCATCCATTACCAACCGCATATCGCCCTCATCAGCGGCATTGCATGGGACCATTTCAATGTCTTCCCAACCTGGGAATCGTACGTAAAGCAATTTGAACTGCTGGCCGATTCGCTTCCGAAAGCCGGCGCGATCATTTTTGACGAAACGGACGATATGCTGGATGTGATCGGGCAAAAAGGCCGTCCGGATGTTGCCAGCACGCCTTACAATGTGCATCCGCATCGCATTGAGGACAATAAAACGATACTGATCACCGCCGAGCAGGGCGAAGTTCCGGTACTCGTGTTCGGCAGCCACAACATGAAAAACATCAGCGGCGCGCGGGAAGTGTGCGAGCGGCTGGGCGTGACCGACGAAGAGTTTTACCAGGCAATCCGTACTTTCAAAGGCGCGTCCAAACGGCTTGAACTGCTCGGTTCGAATGAGACGGTGAACGTTTACCGCGATTTTGCCCATGCACCTTCCAAAGTGGAAGCGACTACCAGCGCATTGAAAGAGCAGTTTCCGGAAAGAACGCTCGTAGCCTGTGCCGAACTGCACACGTTCAGCAGCCTTAACAAAGGCTTCCTTTCGCAATACCGCCGTAAACTGAAATCCGCCGACATCGCGGTCGTTTATTTCAACCCCGTGACCCTCGAACACAAGCGGCTCGAAGGACTGACCGAAGAAGACATCAGGACGGCATTCAAACGCGACGACCTGAAAGTATTCACGGATTCGGCCGAGCTCGCTGCATTTTTAAAATCACTAACCTGGAAAGACGCCAACCTGCTGCTGATGAGCTCGGGTACATTCGGCGATCTGGACCTGAAAAATCTGGCGGCGGAAGTACTGTCCTGACGGTCGGCTGCCTTAAAACATATATTGCTGATCCAATGCATTCCATAGTTGTATACTGCGGTTCAAATCCGGGTAAGAAAGCGCTGTATGCCGAAGCTGCCTATGCAATAGGCAAGGCACTGGCGGAGCGCAACATCAAGCTGATCTACGGCGGCGGTAATCTGGGCCTGATGGGCCGCGTGGCCGACGGCGCCATGGACCAGGGAGGGTTTGTCACCGGCATTATCCCCAATTTTCTGGCCAAGCTGGAAGTGGCGCACAAGACGCTGTCCGAGCTACATTTCGTTGAAACCATGCATGAGCGGAAGGCCAAAATGGTGTCGATGTCCGACGGCGTGATCGCATTACCCGGCGGCTACGGCACATTGGACGAGCTTTTCGAGATCCTGACCTGGGCACAGCTCCGCATTTTCCACGGCCCGGTGGGACTTTTGAACGTCAACGGGTTTTACGATCTTTTGCTTTTGCAACTCGATAAGATGGTTGAAGAAGGCTTCCTGCGGCCCGATACGCGTCAGCTGCTGGTCGTTTCGGATGAACCTGCCGCACTCCTCGCAAAAATGGAGGCCTACCGTTTGCAAAACGCGGAAAATAAGCCGCTGGACGGGTCGTTGTATGTAGATAAAAACTAGCCATCCTGTCAGAACAATGCGTGCTTTCTGCCTTTTAGCCTTGACTGTCGTTTCCTCCTACTGTGCCCACGCACAATTGGAAAACCTCGGAAAATCGATCAATACCGAATACAACGAGATCAGCCCGATCATTTCGCCCGACGGTAAAACGATCTACTTCTCGCGCGTAAGCCATCCGCAGAACACGCACGGCCCGAAAGGCAGCCAGGATATCTGGTTTTCTGAGCTGAAAAGCGATAAATGGACGCCCGCACGCAGGCTGCCCGCACCACTTAACAAGGAGGATTACAATAGCCTTTACAGCATCACACCCGACGGCAACACCTTGCTGATCAAGGGTTCCTACAAAAACGGCACCTACGAGACACGCGGCTTTTCCACCAGTAAAAAAACGGCAAGGGGCTGGTCGGCGCCGAATAAGCTGGACATTCCAGGTTATACCAAACTCAGCAAGGGCCAGTTCGACTGCGGCTATCTGTCGAATGACGGAAAAGTGCTGGTCATGTCATTCAGCGAGAAGAAAAACAGCAAAGTGGATGACCTCTACGTCAGTTTCAAGCAAAAAGACGGTTCCTGGTCCAAACCGATGAATCTCGGCGCGGAGATCAATACGGAAGATTTTACCGAAACGACCCCTTTTCTTGCCCCGGACGGCGTAACGCTGTACTTTTCCAGCGACCGCAAAGGCGGCCAGGGAAGCAATGACATTTATTACAGTAAGCGCATTGACAAGTCATGGAAAAGATGGAGCCGACCCGTAAACCTCGGCCCGGCCATCAATACCGATGGTTATGACGCCTATTACACGATTTCTGCCCTCGGCGACTTCGCGTACATGGTCTCTTTTAAAGACACCGAGGGCAAAGGCGACATTGTCCGGTACAATCTTCAACCCAAACCTGCGCCTGCCGATTCGGCGGTTGAAGCGCCCGTGGCCGTTGTTCCGCCATCCGACCCCGTCGTGATGATCAGCGGCAAGGTCATCGATTCCAAAACCAATAAGCCGGTAGAGGCGACGATTATTTACGAAGACCTGACAACCGGTGAAGAAGTGGGAACGGCGACCACCAACCCAACCACCGGAGAGTACAAACTCGTGCTTCCTTATGGCCAGAAGTACAGTATGCGCGCCGTAGCGCCCAATTTCATAGCCGAGGGCGAGAACATCGACCTTACCGACTCGACCGGGAAAGAGAAGAGCTTCAAGGAAATAGCCAATAAGTCGCTCAAACTGATCCCGATCGAAGAAGGCCAGATCGTACGGCTCAACAACATCTTCTTTGCCACCGGGAAGGCCACGCTTCGGGAAGAATCATTCCCCGAACTGAACCGTATTGCCATTTCAATGACCGAAAACAAGACATTGGCCATTGAGCTCGGCGGGCACACGGATAACACCGGTAGCGCGGAGTTTAACGTCAACCTATCGCAGGAGCGTGCAGACACCGTTCGCGAGTACCTCATCGGGAAAGGCATTGAGCCGGATCGCATCGCCAGCAAGGGTTATGGCGAAACCAAGCCTGTCGCCACGAACGACACGCCCGAAGGACAGCAACAAAACCGTCGCGTGGAATTCAAGATATTGAAGAAATAGGCGCCAGCGGCTCTTCGCTGTTTCGCCGTTTCGCGGCTTTCATCCCAAACAATACCCGCAGAACATTACTCCTTCTGATCAGAAAGTGATAGGTCCCGAGGCAAATCGCAAATGTGGCGACGCTGAGGTACACGAACTTCACAAACCAATGCACGGAAGCAGTGATCAGCGGATAAGCCAGGCAAATAATGACCGTCTGATGCAGAATGTAGAATGGGTACACCGCCTCATTGGCATATCGCAGGAACGGGTTCGTGAATTGCAGGTACGTGTAGCCATACCCGAAAATGCATAGCAGGATACACCACGCATTCGTCGTTTTGATCAGGTCATAGACTATCCATTCCATTGCGCTCATGTCGCGCTCGGCAGTCCAGTAAAACACGTAGAGTACGATCGTGAGCGGGAGCCATATTCCGAGTGCAAGGCGTCGGTATTTCTGCAATGTTTCCCAGAAACGCATTTGCGTACAAAGCACAAAACCGGTGATAAAAAGCGTGAAATCATGAAAATGTTCATTCCAATCCCTGATCAGGTTGTGCGTCGTAGGAAATTTCTCACTTAGCAAGATACTCCCGCCGGCATGCCAGAGCACAGGCACGGCGATTAATGCCCAGGGATTTGAGAAAAATGCAGCTACACGGCGCATAAAGCCGGTGCTTCGGCGCAGCCACACCAGCAACGGCAATGCCAGCAGCGAGTAGCAGAAAATATAAACGAGGTACCACAAATGGTGCCAGCTGAAACTGCCCTGCGGATACGGCTCGAATTGAAAAACAGTTTTGTAAAACTCACCATAGCCGTAAGTTTCTCCCTGGGTAAGTCGTTCGAAAAAGATCTGCGGCGGCACGATGACGATCATCCCGAAAACGAGTGGTAGGAAAATCCGGACGAACCGCTCCTTCAAAAAAGCAGCCGGTCGGCGATTCCCCAGCGCGAAGTATACACCGGCACCCGAAATCATGAACAAAAGCGCCATGCGCCACTGGCTGCTGAACCGCATGGGCCATTCAACGGCGCGCGTGAGCACGTCGTTTTTGATATGCCAATCCCAGTGATTGAAGAACATTCCTACGTGGTAGAAGATCAGGATAGCAAATGCGGTTACACGCAGCCAGTCGAGGTCGTAGCGGCGAAGGTGGGTTGGATGAAATTGGTCGGACTTTGTTTCCATGGCAAACAGATTTGAGTGATGCCCAAAACTAATGTGCTGAAAAAGGTCAAAACGACCGTTCTGATCCGTTCGACGTACTTCCCTATAAGTCAGAACTTCTGAATCGCCTGTTTTTTGCGGTATTCGGAGGGCGTCAGGCCCGAGATTTTGCGGAAGGCAGTATTAAAAGCGGATTTGGAATTGTAACCGACCATCTGCCCGATCTCTTCAATTTTGAGATATGCATGAGCCTCATCACCCAGCAGCCGTTGCGCTTCCTGAATGCGATAAGTGGCGATCAGGTCGAAAAAACTCTGCTTCAACTCTTCATTGAGTATCTGCGACAAATGGTGCGTAGACACGCCAAGCCGTTTCGACAGCGCCGGTAGTGAAAATCCGGGGTCCAGAAATGGCCTTTCAGCGAGCATGATCGCTTCCAGCTTGCCCAGCGTCGTGGATTGAATCTCGGGTGTCAATGATGATTTTTCATACTTCCTCGCCGTCCGTTCCGCCGGTTGTTGAAAGAAAAGCGACTTTCTTAACACTGTAAAGCTCGTAATGTAGATAATCAGCGAGATGAATGCAGCAATGATGTGATCGCCCAAATCGTGCCGAAAAGAAATGCGGACGACGAAAAATACAATCACCAGGAACACCAGTTGCAGGAACATATCCCTGAACCACGAAAGCGAGCTCTTTTCACCGGTGAAAAATGACACTCGCCGTTCGCGGAAAGCTCTCACCAGAAACACAAGACCAGCTATATTGTAAATGAGCATGCTCACGAATGTAAGGTCGTTGATGTGCCATTTTGGGTAAAACATCCATTCGCTGCCGTAGGGTGTAGCAGGCAGACGCGCTATTTCCGGATGAAAAGAGCCGATATTGGCATTGTACTTAAAGGCAAGCCCTTGCGGATACACGAGCACGCACATGTACACGAAGTAGATCAGCGTGGGAAGGAAATGCAGCCAGGCCCGCCTGTCATCCCGCTGGCTAACACCCACTTTGACATATAGAAACGCCGCCGGTGCCATCAGCAGGTTCAGCGGCTCGCTGAAATCCACCAGCCAGAGAACCTGAAACATGTAATTCGTATAGCCGAGCCACACATCGCTGATAATCAGTGACATTCCCAGAAGCAGGATACCCAGATAGAGGTTCGACCGGTTACTACCCTTCGTATGCGAAAGAAAGACATACGCCAATATCAACCCCTGGACACATCCGAGCAGCATAAACAGCGAAAAAAGGTCGGTACGGATTGGCGGTGAAGCTGGGATCATGTGATTACATCTCGGATTTCAAATATACGAAATCGGGAATGCAATTTTAGGCTAACAGGTTTCTGGAAACCGGCGCTTAATACAAGACGATCAAAAAGATAAATACCACCAGCCAAAGAGCGCCGGTGAAGTGCCAGTATCGCGTAAAAAGTCTGATTCTGAGCCGATTTGGCGGGTTAACACTGTAAACGAAAGAGTCAACATAACTTCTGTTCCTGACCGCCTTCCGGAAAAGGAAACCGAGATATAGCACGCCGCCGATCATGTGGAGCAAATGCAGGCCGGTGAGCAGGTAAATAAAGCCTTCGGAGGTATTGATGCCGCTAAAAACGCCCGAATTGACCATTTCCATCCATCCGCCTGC
Source organism: Dyadobacter fermentans DSM 18053 (assembly GCF_000023125.1). Classification (NCBI taxonomy): domain Bacteria; kingdom Pseudomonadati; phylum Bacteroidota; class Cytophagia; order Cytophagales; family Spirosomataceae; genus Dyadobacter; species Dyadobacter fermentans. Next base: position 4,964,454 of record NC_013037.1, on the reverse strand, counting down.
TTGCAGCATCATGAATATGGTGCCAAGCAGCAGGGTAGCGCCGAGGAATACCCGGTAGTGAAGGAAGCGTTCGTTAGTAAAAGCGAGGTTGGCTTCGTGCAGTGTAATGCTGCTGAACAGAATGACCAGCGTACTCAGCCAGAACATGTCTGGCAAGGCCACCAGATGTGAGGTTTCGTGATGCGCACGCAGCAGGAAAGTGATGAAGATGGAAGTAAACAACAGCGAACTGCCGGCAACGCCCAACCAAAGCATAAAGCCAAGCGGCTCACGGCGTTTGGTGAATGGGTTTTCGGTTTGTCTGGTTGTATGCTTCGGACTCATCTTCCGTTCATTGATATCTTCAAAAAGCGCAATTCAAGGTGAATATAACGACTAATTCACTCCTTACTGCATGTCTGATATGTTAAATTTACCTAAGGAACCCTTGCCAAAGGCGAAAATCAGGGAAATGCTGTTTCACATTCTGTTCCTCCTTGAAAATCCCGAACAACGTAGAACCTGAACCGCTCATTGCTGCATATTCCGCTCCGAGGTCGTATAATTTATCCTTTGTGTCAGCCAAAAGAGGATATTTTTGAAATAACGTTGCTTCGAAATCGTTGCGCACGTGATCTTTCCATCCGGTTATCGGCCCGCTCAATATAGTACGCAAATCGCCGGTGCTTCGTTTCGCGACCACGCCCGAATATGCTTCTACGGTAGAAATATGGATGCCCGGGTTTACCAGCGCAATCCACTTCCCGGAGATATTAATGTCGATTGCATCAAACTCATCTCCTTTTCCGAAGCAATACATGGGTTTGTTCCGGATAAAAAAAGCACAATCGCTTCCGATGCGCCGTGCATATTCCTCCTGCTCCCCGACTGAAATGTTCAGATTGAACAACTGGTTCAAAGCCTTGATCGCAAATGCGGCATCGGCAGACCCGCCGCCCAATCCGGCACCGATGGGCACTGTTTTCAACAAATGTATTTTAACGGGAGGCAGATGGTAATCACTCCTCAGCATTTCATATGCCTTGATGCAAAGGTTGTCGCTCGCATTACCGGGGATCGCTATTCCATCCGCGTGAAATGAAAACTGTTCCGCCTGGGTGATTTCCAGTGCATCCGACCAGCCTACCGGGTAAAAACAGGATTCGATATTATGGAAACCGTCCGGACGTTTTTCGACAATATTTAAACCGATATTGATCTTGGCATTAGGGAATACTAACATTGCTACGTCAATTGCGGCACCGATGGCTCACTGTTCCCAGCGCCATTCCTGGCCGATAATCAATTCTTCTTTCAATCCCTGCGATATCAGGTATTCGCGGGTTTTCTGATCCGACAACTTTTTTACCGCAAGGTTTTCCGCGTTCGAAAGCGCGTACAGGTACATGGATGCGATACGCACCGTATTTTCAAGTTGGTCTTTATTTACCAAACTGAAATCATCACAATCCGCGTGGTAACATTGCAAAACGGTAGGCTCGAGGTAGCCCGACAGACCGGCGATCGGAACGCCTTCCAGCATGAATGGCTGATGATCGCTATGCAACCCGGCCCGGTTGTTGGTTTCATTCTTGTATTCGTTATCGACGGACTGAATCGCCTGCCCGACCGACGCAAAAAACTCCATCATTTCATCCCGTCCAAAGGTGTTGGCACCTCTGGGATCGTTCGTCATGTCGAGGTTCATCATGTAGGATACCTTGTCGATACCGCCTGACTTTTTCAGCTCGTTCACAAAATGCTTCGAACCGAGCAATCCCTGCTCCTCGCCCATGAACAACACAAACTGGATGGTGCGCTCCGGCTTAACTTTCAATGCTCTGAATGCCCGGGCAATGTCCATAACCGCAAACGACCCGATTCCGTTATCAATGGCTCCCGTGGAAAGGTCCCACGAGTCGAGGTGTCCCCCGATAATTACTTTTTCGTCGGTTTTACCTTTCAAAGTAGCAATGACATTGCGTGCCCTGATCGGCTTGGAATTATTGTGCATATCAATATGCGCTTCCAGCGGCCCTTCATCCGTGATCCATTTACGGATCTCGATGCCGCTCTCATTGGAAATGCAAACCGCCGGAATAGATATGATAGCACCAGTGACTGAGGCGGTTCCTGTAAGCAAAATCTTGCCCGGCGCCCCGTTTACCATGATCATCCCCTTTGCGCCATACTTGATCGCCAGCGCCGTTTTCTCCGAACGGTGCAGGTTCTTTTTGCCTGCTGCTCCCACCAGATTGATGTTAGCCATCGCAATCTTTCCCTTCACCTTCTCTTTCAGGGCCAGAAAATCCTCTTCCAATCCATTGCCAACGTCGACGATCTCACCCTGCAAGTTTGATTCAACGGGAGAATGCGCCAGCGATACAACAGGCACATCGCGAAAATTATCGCTGCTCCCGGGTGCAATCGACAATGTAACGGTGTCGCGCATCCACGCTTCCACCTCGAACGGCTGGTATACCACATCGGTGAAGCCGTAGCTTTTCAGCAACTTAAAAGCGTATTCTTCCGCTTTTTCTCCGTTTGCGCTTCCGGTGAGCCGGTGTCCTATGGTTTTGGTCGCATCACCCAGTGTTGCATACGCCTTACTGTTTTGCCTGATTTCCCGATCCAGACGAGAGAACTGCTTCTCCCACTTTTTATCGGCCGGGCGAAACTCTGAAAACAACAAAAACAGCCCACCAATAAGAACGACTTGCACAACTTTCTTCATAATTCCCGATAAAGGATGTCAGCAACTTGAAATTTTACTCAAATATCGCATAGATATTTGACCTCTTGCAAGATAAACACAAAGGAGACCCTAAAATCAGCCCTTTAGTTTCATCGCGTCATTAATATACTCAATTTCCTGACTGATATCATATCGTTTCCCAGCACCGGTTCGCTCGAATTTTTGTTAAGTGTAAAAATTACACTTAATGCGCTTCTTTTCTTAAACTTATTTGAACATTTTTGTATTTTTTAGCACTTATATTTAAAGATTGAAGCACGTTAAATCAAAATAATCATATTTAGCAATGTATTTCCTTGGATTCGATTTAGGCAGTTCGTCTGTTAAAGCTTGTTTGATTCACGCAGACACCGGGGCAGTAGCCGCCTCCGCGTTCTATCCTGAAAGGGAAATGACCATTGCGGCACCAAAGCCCGGGTTTGCCGAGCAGCAGCCCCAGATGTGGTGGGAAAATGCATGTCTCGCCTCTCAGGCAGTCATTAAAAAAGCGAACGTCTCACCCGAGGAAGTCGGTGCTATCGGGATCTCATACCAAATGCACGGGCTCGTGGTCGTGGACGAAAACCTGAATGTCCTCCGCCCATCCATCATCTGGTGCGACAGCCGCGCCGTTGAAGTGGGTAACCGGGCAATGGATGCGCTGGGCGAAGAATATGTACTGCCTCACCTGCTCAACTCACCCGGCAACTTCACCGCTTCCAAACTGGGCTGGGTAAAGGAAAATGAGCCCGAAGTGTATGCCAAAGTGCACAAATTCATGCTTCCCGGCGACTACCTCGCTGCCCGCATGACCAGCGAAGTGGTTACCACGCCATCCGGTTTATCCGAAGGCATCTTTTGGGACTTCGTCAACCAGCGTCCCGCGGATTTCCTCTTCGACCATTTCGGGTTCGACCAGAGCATCCTGCCTGATGTTCTTCCGACCTTCGCAGAGCAAGGAAAAGTTACCGCCGCCGCCGCTGCAGAACTCGGGCTTCGCGTGGGAATTCCTGTCACTTACCGCGCCGGTGATCAACCTAATAATGCGTTTTCTCTCAATGTCCTCGAACCAGGAGAGGTTGCTGCCACAGCAGGAACGTCAGGTGTTGTGTACGGTGTTAGCGACCAGATCAAATTTGACCCAAAATCCCGGGTAAATACATTCCTGCACGTCAACCCGATTGCTTCTTCGGCGCGGTATGGCGTACTGTTGTGCGTAAACGGAACGGGCAGTTTGAACGGCTGGTTGCGTAATGCATTGTTCCAGGGTAACATATCCTATCCCGAAATGAATACGCTTGCGGCCCAGGCACCTGTCGGGTCGGACGGGCTGTTCTGCCTTCCTTTCGGCAACGGTGCCGAGCGGATGCTCGAAAACCAGGACCCAGGGAACACATTCAAAGGACTTCAGTTCAGCCGCCATGGCCTGAGCCATTTCACGCGCGCGTCACAGGAGGGCATCGTGTTCGCATTGTACTACGGCATGGAGATCATGGAAACGGTTGGAGTTTCCCTTAAAAACATCCGCGCCGGCGAAGCGAACATGTTCCTGAGCCCTGTTTTCAGGGAAACGTTTGCCAATGTTTCCGGTGCCACCGTGGAACTTTACAATACCGATGGGGCACAGGGCGCTGCGCGTGCAGCCGGGTTCGGATTAGGTTATTATAAAAACCGCAGCGAGGCCTTTACAGGACTTACCGCACTCCGAACCATCGAGCCGGACGCAAACCTGGCCCAGGCTACACGGGATGCCTATGGCGCCTGGAAAGCCAGTCTCGAAAAGAACCTCTAATAATAAGCCGGGCCTCATGCAAATTCAGGCTTGAGGCCCGATACTATTTGCGCCGTCATACTGCCTCTTCCTGCTTTTTCAGGATTTCCTCCACCTTAAACGCGGTTACCTCTGTACGCCGGACTGTACGGTTATCCTTATCTACATATTGCCGGTAGGTCAGCCGGCCTTCGACTGAGATCATTTTCCCGGTCGTTAAAAAAGCCTCGCAACGCTCCGCCAGCTCCCGCCATATCACCACATGGTGCCATACGGTGTTTTTGATCTCCTCATTATTCTTGTTCACATAACCTTCGTCCGTCGCGAGTGAAAAGGAAAGCATTTTGCCGCCCTCGAATTCTTTGACGTGGATCTCGCGCCCCACAGTTCCGATTAGTTTTACCGAATTCATAATAATCCTGTTTAGATGATGAATAATGCTCGCCGGAATTGCTGTTAGCGACCCGACAATGCAAAGATGTAGCGGACGCCGGAAAGGAGTCGGTTATTAACTGTTTACAGTCAGATGAAAGCATTTGTAGCCGTTTGCAAACGGAAAATACCGGCCTGTTAGCTCAGCTGGCGAATTTTGTTATATTGCAGTTCATGAATTATATGCACACTGGCCGGACCAAGCCATTCCGGCCTAAAGAAATAGAGATGAAAAATTGCGAGGAATGCGGTAAACCCCTGATAGGCAGGGTGGACAAGAAGTTTTGTTCCGACATGTGCCGGAACAGTTTCAACAACAGGCTGAATTCGGATGCCCACAACATTGTGCGGAATATCAATAACAAGCTCCGAAAAAATCGCCGGATTCTGGAAGAACTTTGCCCGGATGATAAATCGAAGACGACGAAGCAGATCTTGTTGTCGAAAGGTTTCGACTTTAACTTCATTACCAATGTCCGACCGACGCTCAAAGGAAGCATTTACCACTTCGTGTACAACTATGGCTACCTGGAACTGGACAATGATTTTTATCTAATCGTAAGGGATAAACGATTGGAGAAATAGATATTTTTGCAGGAATTCAAACTACCACCGATGAAAAAAGTAAGCCTCAGCGATTCCGGCCCGAAGGTTTCGGAAGCAATTTATGGTTTCTGGAGATGGACCGACGAAGGCGCTGTTACCACTACACAAATCGAGAAAACGGTCAATCTCTGCCTCGACCTGGGCATCAATACATTTGATCATGCTGACGTTTACGGCGACCATACGATTGAAGAGCATTTCGGCAAGATCATCGCCAACAAATCCTTTAAGCGCGAAGACATCGTACTGTTCAGCAAATGCGGGATCAGAATGTCGCAGGATAAATACCTGACCTACTACGATAACTCACGTGAGCACATTATCAACAGCATTAACGGTTCGCTCAAAAGGCTCAAAACCGATTATCTGGACATTTTCCTGCTGCACCAGAGCGACTTGCTAGCGGACCCGGAAGAGACGGCCATGGCATTAGCGGAAGTTGTAACTTCCGGTAAGGCCAAGCACATCGGCGTTGCGAACTTTACGGTTTTCCAGCACCAGTTGCTTGCTTCCTACCTCCGCATTCCGATCGTCACCAACCATATCGAGCTCAATCTGATGAACACGACGGCCATCGAGGACGGTCGCATTGATTTCATCAAACAGAGTTTCAGCAAACCGCTCGCGTGGGCTCCGCTTGCCGGAGGAAAAATCCTGAATGGAACCGACGACAAAGCAGTGCGGCTGAGAGCCAAGCTGGACGAGATCGGTAAAAAATACGACGCCAATATTGAGCAAACGGCCGTCGCATGGCTCATGAAACTGGGCACTTTGCCCATTATCGGATCACTTTCGGAAGCTCGTATCCGCAATGGCGCCAGTGCCTCGGACATCAAACTGACGCGAGAGGACTGGTACGAAATCTACCAGGTTGTCGGGAAATAAAAACGATGGCGTATTGTCATGAGAGGCAATACGCCATTGCCATTATTCCTTCAACTGCTTGGCATCCAGCTTTCTGATAATTTCTTTTTTATTGAAAAGCAGTCGCCATACGGCGAAAGTTGTGTCCTGCGAAGCCATGCATTTCCTGCAAATGACACTCTCCGATGACAGCGGGGCATTGTAAACGAGCAATGTGTCGTTCAGTTGCTGCAAATTGTCCCCGGCCTGCGCGTTACTTTTGGCACTGTAAACGTATGCGTCCAAAATCTCACGCTCCTTCGCATGCAAATCGGCACGTTTGAGGTCCTTTGTGCCGAGCAATTCCACTTTAACCCCATATTCTTTTTCTAACGCGCCCACGACCGGAATACCACTCAGGTCCGCACAATGCGCCAGGCCGGCGTCGGGATTCTTTTCCAGTTCGCTTCTCAAAGCCTTTTCTGCAATTTGGGCTATTTTTTTACCCCATTCATCGGCAGACGACACAAGCTGCACATTCGTAACCCGCTTGATTTGTGAAGCCTTGATCTCCCTGTTCAGCTCTTTGGTGTTTTCGATGCGGCCGCTTTTAAAGTCACAGCCGGTCAAAATCCCCACCAGCGCCGCCATACATATGATTCTTTTCATTGTCCCAAATGTTAATATGATCCATCAAACGGTTTCAACTACGCGTGCCCCAGCCTCTTGAAACCATTCATTTAGCTAAAATGCGTATCTTTGTGCCCCGAATGCGTCGTGCCAAAGATATTCAATAAAGATGATCGATAAATTAGAAGCTATAAAAGAACGGTTTGAAGAGGTTTCTCAACAAATCATCCAACCGGAAGTTGTATCCGATTCTACGCGTTATTCCAAGATCAGTAAAGAGTATAAAGACCTTGGCAGGATTGTGGAGCAATATGCGCTTTACCAGAAGTTGCAGAAGGACATCGCCGGTACAAAAGAACTTATAGCGACTGAAAAAGACGAAGATCTGCGCGAAATGGCTAAGGAAGAGCTCGACGACCTGCTTCCGAAGCTGGAAGAGCTTGAACAGAACATCAAAGAACTGCTCATTCCGAAGGACCCGAACGACAGCCGCAACATTATCCTGGAAATCCGGGGCGGCACCGGCGGCGACGAAGCGGCCATATTCGCCGGCGACCTGTTCAGAATGTACCAGCGGTTTATTGAAAAAATGGGCTGGCGGTCATCCGTCATGGACTATACCGAAGGCACCAATGGTGGCTATAAAGAGATTATCTGCAAGGTAGAGGGCGAGGATGTGTACGGTAAAATGAAGTTCGAATCGGGCGTGCACCGTGTGCAGCGCGTACCTGCCACCGAATCTCAGGGCCGCATTCACACATCTGCTGCGTCGGTGGCCGTGTTGCCGGAGGCAGAGGAGGTGGATGTGCAGATCAATATGAACGATGTGCGGATTGATACTTTCCAATCGTCAGGTGCGGGAGGACAATCGGTTAACACTACTTATTCCGCGGTACGTTTGACCCACATTCCTTCCGGACTCGTGGTAAGCTGCCAGGATGAGCGTTCGCAGCTCAAAAACAAGGACCGCGCATTGAGCGTACTACGTTCACGTCTGTACGAAATCGAGCTGAAAAAGCACAACGACGCAATTTCTTCACAACGCAAATCGATGGTAGGAAGCGGCGACCGCTCCGACAAAATCCGGACATACAACTACCCGCAAAGCCGCATTACCGACCACCGCATCGGCTACACGGTATACAACCTCCCGGCCGTCATGGAAGGCGATATAGCCGACCTTATTGAAAAACTGCGTATCGCAGAAAACGCCGAAAGAATGCAGGAAGGCGAAGCGGTGTAGGTCACTTTGCCGGATACAATTCCTTGTAAGTCTTTGCCTTAAAAGTCTCGAAATCTTGCTTTTTGTGGAAATCTTCGCCGAAAAAGGTGATGATCTGGTGAAATTCCTTTGCTTTCAGGTATCCTGCTAGGGGTTGGATCATGTTGAAGTGGTCGTCCAGGAAAACGGTGGTAGGATAGCTGGGCTGGTTGTTGGTTAATGCCAACGCAATTTCGTTGATGCCGCGGCCACCCTGGGCGAGGTATTTGAACTCCTTGTCGCCTAATTTGATCGTCCCTTTTTGCTCTGCATCGAGCTTCACAGCATAATATTTTTTATTGATATAGTCGGTAACGGCCTTATCCTTGAACGTCTCGCGGTCCATCACCTTGCACCAGCCGCACCAGTCCGTGTAAACGTCGACCAGCACTTTGCGGGGTTCTTTCTGAATTTTTGCATAGGCTTCATCAATTGTGAGCCACTGGATTCCGTCAGCGGGCTTATTCGTGTCCGCTTTGAAGCCGGTGAGAGCAACAAGCATTGCCGAAAATAGGATCAGCGAAGACAGCAATCTTTTCATAGCTTTTTCTGTATTTCTTTTTTTAACAAACCTGAAACACAATTTATTACCGGCCAGGCAACCTTAAAACGAAAAACAATCCAAATATAACATCCAACACGCAAACCAGCACTTTGGAATGGCATTTCCCGTAAAGGTGAGCCACCCGCTTTCGGGTTGTGGAAGTTCAGCAAGCCGCTTTAAGCATTTTTGGTTTTAGCAAATGAAACCAGTACCCCGCCCGCGATGATGAGGATCATGCCCGTGAGCATTGAGATGGTAGGAATGGCTTCGCCCATGAAAAAGCCGATCAATACGGAAAAAAGGATATTGGAATATCCCACCGCGGCAACGCGCCCCGCTTTGTCGTGGGTGAATGACTGGGTTAGCATCCTCTGGCCCAGCAACGCCGCAAGCCCCAATGCGAGAAAACCCAGCCACTGAATCGCATTTTCCGGCCATTTGAATGTTCCGATCAGAAAATCCAGGTGTTCCATTGGATAGTAAGTGCCTACCAGCATCGACAAAATCGGCATTACAATGCCGCTGAGCATGAAAGAAAGGATGATCGCCCGCGTGTCGTACACCACACCGAGCTGGCGGATCGAGAGGTAGGAAATGGCGGTCAGCAATGCATTGCCCAGGCCAAGTGCATTGTCCCGCAGCGACGAGGAAAGGTCGGGCCGGAACACGAACAAAATTCCCGTGAAGCCCACGAAAATCGCCAGCCATTCCTTTGAATTGAGGGTTTCACCAATGAGTAGCCATGACAAAAGCGCCAGAAAAATCGGGTAAGTGTATTGGTACGTGGAGGCGCGTCCGAGGCCGAGTGTCTGGATCGCGTAGAAAAGCATGTAAAGCGACAATGTGCCTACCACGCCCCTGAAAATCAGCAAGCCGAGCTTCCCGCCTTCTTGCCGGAGCGGCCTGCGCCGGATGCTGCTGAGGATGAAAACCACGCCGACGATATTCCGGAAAAACACCAGCTGCACAATGTGAAATTCCCTGCCAAGCCATTTGGAAATCGCAGAGGTAAGCGAAAAGAAAAATGCAGCTCCCAGCATCAGGTAGACGCCTTTCAGGGAGGTTCTGGTCGGAAAATGTTCAGCAGGTGTGGCCAAAAGCAATCGGAATTTGCGGCAAAGATAGCGGTTATGGAACACAACGGAAAGTCGGCGGAAATGCCTAACTTTGCACCCGCTTGGCGCTATAAGCTGCTTCTAATCAAGAAACAACAGATCGCCGCCAATCATTACGACTGAGCGTGTTTACCGACCGGAGATTTTTAATTTGTTTGATCCTGCTCGCTTGCCGTGCATTAGCTTGGCCGGTTTACGCGCAGACGGATTCCGTGGCGCTGGAACCGGTTGTAATCAAGGGTTTTGTGCCGGAGAAATTCATGAGCGGTCTCAAAATCCAGCGCATCGACTCCGTTCCGCTTGCCCAATTGCGTTTTCAGAACATCGGCGACATATTGTCGGCGTACACCCCCATTGCTTTCAGGAATTACGGACCGGGGCAGCTGAGCACAGCGTCGTTCCGCGGCACGTCCGCCAACCACACGGCAGTTCTCTGGAACGGGCTGAACATCAATGCACCTACCCTTGGACAAACGGACTTTTCGACTATCCCAGTGGCTGGTTTCGACCAGCTTTCGGTCCAGTATGGCTCGGCAGCGAGCATTGTGGGCTCCGATGCCGTAGGCGGAAGCATTTTGCTGGAAAGTAATTCGTCGGTCAGCCCCTTTCAGATTTCGGCGGGCAGGCAGAGGGAAAGCTTTGACAATCACCAAACCCAGGCCGATGCCCGGTATGCATGGTCGTTGAGCAATCGGTGGACGTTTTCCGGAAAAACCGGGATTTACAACAGCAGGATGAACAATAATTATCCGAAACCGACCCGAAGGACCTACGCGCTGCTGCCTACCGAAACTTTTCAGAAAGGCATTGTGCAGGATTTGTTCCTGCGCTCGCGAAGCGATCAGGAGATCTCGGCACATATATGGCTTACAGACAACAAATTAGTCCTTACGCCCGATGACTTGCAAGGTCGTGAAATGACCCGCACCACGGCTTATCGCACCATAGTCCGCTACCGGATGCGGACGCTCACCTTACGTTCAGCCTGGGTACGCGATATTATCGATTATGCCAAAGGCGACATTTCCCGTCCCGACCATTCGGTAACCGACAAGTTTGCTTCGAGAGTTGAAAAAGACTTTACGCTAAATATAGGCGAAAATGCAAATCCTGTTTACCTTAAAACAGGTGGCGAATGGACGCACTACCGCTCGCGCGTGCCGGGCTACTTTCGAATGCCCGTAATCGAAAACCGGACGGATTTTTTCCTGCTCACCCGCTGGCAACCCACCTCCCGGCTCACGACTTCGATAAACCTCCGGCAGGGGCTTGTTACTGGTTTCAATCCGCCATTCACGCCGTCCATTGGGATGGAATACAGCCTGGTTCAAAAAACGCATTACCATCTTGCATTGAAAGGCTCCTATGGCCGCAGCTACCGTGTGCCGACGCTGAACGAACGCTACTGGAAAGATCTTGGCAATCCTGATGTAAGGCCAGAAACCGGATGGAATAAGGAAGCTGGCCTGGAACAAACATTTAAAGCTGCTTTGGGCGGCACGCTGCGCACCTCCGCCACTTTTTACCATAACCGCATCAAAGAGTGGACTTATTGGAATCCGTCGCGCGGCTACCGGGTCGAAAACCTGCAACAAGTGCTCGCCCGTGGGATTGAGCTGCAAATGAACTATCAGCGGCAAAACGGATTCTGGAAAACCGGGATCGATGCGGGTTATGCATTCAACAGAAGTAGTCAGGAGAAGGCTTATGATAATTATTCGCAGGACATTGTGGGTAAGCAACTGGTATTTGTGCCAGAGCATACGGCCAATGCAAATGCATTTGTACAATACAAGTCCACGAAGCTCACCGGGCAGTTGCAGGCAGCGAGCAAGCGTTATACCACATTCGACAATTCGCAATTCCTGGATGGTTACGGGCTTGTGAACCTGCTGGCCGAGACAAGTTTTGCGGTACAGAAATGCAGGTTCCTCGTGCAGGGACAAATCCGCAATGTTACCGACACGTTTTATTTAAATGTCAGAAATAATGCGATGCCGGGAAGAAGTTTTGCATTAAGTTTAACTTTTAGTTACGATTCTCAATAAATCAATGAAAATGAAAAAACAGTTAGCCAGTTCATTAGCAATAGCTTTTTCAACCCTCGCGGTTTGGTCCTGTAACCAAAGCGACCCGGCTCCGAAGGGCGATTATGTGCGTGGTGTTTTTGTGGTGAACGAGGGTAATTTCTCCCAGAATAATGGTGCCATTTCCTATTTTGCACGGGAAAGCAATACGGCTACCGCCGATATTTTCGCCGCGGCTAACGGAACAGCCCTGAAAGGCGGCGTACAGGATTATACCGCAGCCGAAGAACAAGGCATTATCCTCGTCGATAACATGTCTGCCGGCCAGGACAAAGTACAGTTCGTGCAGCGCTACACGTTCAAAGATGAGGGCACGATCGGTGCACCGGACATCGAAAATCCGCGTGAAGTGGTGATCGTGGGCAGAAAAGCCTATGTGTCGTGCTGGGGCAGCAATGCGGATTATCAGTACACCACCGGCTACATCGCTGTGATTGATCTGACTACCAAAAAAGTGACCAAAAAAATCGATATTGCAAAGGGGCCTGAAGACCTCGTATACAACGCCGGAAAGCTGTTTGTGGGCACTACTACATTCACCAACGGAAACATCCTGACGGTGATCAACACCAATACCGACCAGGTGGCTCAATCCATTCCGATGGAAGGTGTAGTGACGCCGATCGGGATCGACGCGAACGGGAAATTGTGGATCAGTGCAGGCATTAAAGCGCAGCGCCTCAACCCCGAATCACTCGCTGTGGAAGCCACACTGGCCATCGGCAGCGATGCCGCGAAGGTTCCGGGATCATTTACGATGAGCTCCGACTTGAAGACTATTTACTTCGTGCTGACCACTTTCGATGCCAACTTCAATGCTTCTGGTCAGACCTACAAGTTCGGAATCGCCGATTCGCAGGTAGATGTGAGCAAGCCGTTCATCAACCGCTATTTCACCGGCCTGACGATCGACCCGTCGCAAGGATTGCTTTACGCGGCCGTAACGCCTTCGCTGACGCAATCGGGTTATGCGGTGCGCTACCGCGGAGATGGCAATGTGGTCGATTCGATTAAAGTGGGCGTTGGACCGACCGGCTTCTTCTTCCAATAGCACAAAAAAAGTCTCCCGAATCCGGGAGACTTTCCATTTTTTTATCCTTGCCCTTTATTTAAAGAACCCTTGCGGATCGGGCATTTTAGCTTTCAGCAACTCTACAAAATCGAGGTTCAGCTGATTGAAATCGAGCGTGCGGCCTTTGTGCAAATGCTCCCACGACTTATCGAGCTCATTGAGATTGTAATGCAGCAGCGCCAGGTTATATTGCCCGAGCGCATAAGTAGAATCGATGGAAACAGCATGTTTTAGCAGCTCCGACGCCTCGTCCAACTCCTCTTTCCGGCTGGTGATCGCGTACAGTTTCAACTCTACAGTCGATAAATCCACCAGCAGCGCCACATTGTCGCCTTGTAAACTTACGCCTTTACTCAGCATTCTTTTCGCGTCCACCCAGTTTTCGCGCTGATACGATACGACGCCCAGCCCCCAGTAGGCTTCCACGTTCTTGTCGTTCAGGAGTTGGGCAAGGTTGAAGCGGTAGCAGGCGGTATCCAGCGATCCTTCCTGCAAATATTCCCATGCGCGGGTTGCGAAAAAGCTGCTGGCTTCCGCGCGGCTGGAAAACGATTTGTCACATTCACTGAGGAATTTGATCTCTTCGTCGATCTGCTCCGATGTCTTACTCACTTCCCCGAAGAGCGGGAGAACGCGCCTTTCCTTTAAATCAAGGGACTTTTTGTGCGCTACGTTTGTATCTGTGCTTGGCCCCGCGCTTGCCAGATGCGTGTTTTGAGCCAGGCTCATTACAGGTATCAAAAGGGCAAGCCAAATTACAACAGATTGTTTCATAATTGACTTTAATAGAAGAACAGGTTTCTATTGTCCAAGTTAAACGCTTTTATTGAAATTGTATTGTATTACCTGCGTTTACTTCTTCCGCCTCCGCCCTTGCGGCCCTTACCGGTATTTCCCGTTCCCTTCCTGGCTGGCGGATAGCCGTGTTTTTTCTCGTGAAATGCTCCTTTGAATGTCGGATCTTCCTTGCGCCGCTGGTTATCGATCTCGCGCAGCATATCCTGCCGCTCCTGGAATGGCGTTTCGGCAATGTACACGTCATCCGGAAACTCGGCCCTCGGGATTTCCATACGGATCATTGCCTCGATCTTGCGGATATGGTATTCGTCGGCGATGGTCATGAAGGTAATCGCATTGCCCACATTATTCGCCCGGCCGGTCCGGCCGATGCGGTGCACATAATCTTCGTAAATCAGCGGGACATCGAAATTGACGACGTGGCTCACTTCTGTAATGTCGATGCCCCTCGCCACCACGTCGGTAGCCACCATCACCCGGACATTCCCCTCACGGAACGCCTCCATGGCATTGATGCGGGTATTCTGGCCTTTGTTTGCATGGATTACGCGCAATTCGGCTTCCGGGACTACGCGGTTAAGTAGGTTCTGGTGCACCAGGCCCGCCACCTCGCGGCTGCGTGTGAATACAAGCACACGCGTGAGGGCTTCTTTATCTTCCAATAAATAGGATAGCAAATTAATCTTCGTGCGGAAATTGGGCACCTCGTAAAGTACTTGGGTCACCATTTCGGCAGCGGTAGCCTGCGGAGTGACCTCGATGCGTGTCGGAAATTCAAGGAACTCGTAGGAAAGGTTTTCCACTTTGCCTGAGAACGTGGCCGAAAAAAGCATATTCTGCCGCTTACGCGGAATTACTTCGAGCAGCTTGCGGATCTGCGGCATAAAACCCATATCCATCATTTTATCGGCCTCGTCGAGCACCATGACATTTAAATGCTTCACGACGATTTCTTCCTGGAAATACAGATCCATAAACCGTCCCGGCGTAGCCACGATAATGTCTACGCCCTTGCGGATCGCTTCGATCTGCGTTTTGGGACCAACGCCGCCGTAGAGCACCACGGTGCGGATGTCGGTGTATTTGCTGAGTTGTGCGATGGCCTCGGAAATTTGCATCGCGAGCTCGCGGGTTGGTGCCAGAATCAACGCCCGGGGATGCTGTCCCTGGGCGTATTTGATGCGCATTAATAATGGTAATGTATAAGCCGCGGTCTTCCCGGTGCCGGTTTGCGCGATGCCCAGAATGTCCTGCCCGGCCAGCGCCACGGGAATTGCCTGCTCCTGAATGGGGGTTGGTTCGGTGTAACCTGCTTCTTCAATCGCATTGAGCAATTGTCGGTTGAGCTTAAACTGCTCGAATGTATTTTGCGTCTCTTGCATGACGCAAAGGTACGAAATCTAAAACGCTAGCCGGTTATCAGCCCTTCACAACGTCGTCGACGAGCTCCGCCGAGCCGATGTAAAGCGGTGAACGCTGGTGAAACGACTGCGGAACGATGTCGAGAATGCTGCCAAAGCCATCGCTGGCCTTACCGCCCGATTTTTCAGCAATAAATGCCAGCGGGTAGCACTCATAAAGCAGCCTGAGCTTGCCTTTCGGGTCCTTTTTGGTAGATGGATAAAGGTAAATGCCGCCTTTGAGCATATTCCGGTGAAAATCGCCGACGAGCGAACCAATGTATCTCGCGCTGAAATTCCGCGACTTGCATTGTGCTACATATTGCTGCACAAACGGCGGATAGCTGTGGTAATGCCCCTCGTTCACGGAGTAAATCTTTCCCTCGGCTGGCGTACCAATGTTTTTGTGGGATAAAATGAATTCTCCCAGCGACTGATCGAACGTAAACCCGTTCACGCCATCGCCCGTCGAATACACGAGCATCGTGGAGGAGCCATATAATATGTACCCCGCAGCCACCTGCTTCCGGCCGCCTTGCAGGAAATCTTCCATCGACGCCGGGCCGTTAATGGGCGTCACGCGCCGGTAAATGGAGAAGATGGAGCCGATCGATACATTCACGTCGATGTTCGAGGAGCCGTCGAGGGGGTCCATGGCCACTACGTATTTGCCGTGGTCGTTGCCTGTGTGTATAATGTCTTCCTCCTCTTCCGAAAGAATGGCGCACACTTCCCCGCCGTTTTTCAGGGCGCGGATGAAACGTACATTAGCGACGATGTCGAGTTTTTGCTGGTCTTCCCCCTGCACATTTTCCGTGCCGTTGCCGCCCGCAACGTCGATCAGTCCGGCGCGGTTGATCTCCCGGTTGATAATCTTACCCGCGAGCGCAATGTCACGAAGCAGCTGCGACAATTCGCCGGTCGCATAAGGGAATGCACTTTGGCTGTGCATGATAAACCGGTCGAGTGTGACGCCTACCGGCACCACCAGATCCTGAACTGTTTTCGTCGCCATATTCAATTGGATGTCATGAGATTGGCGGGAAATTTACGCCCGGATTTTTCCTATTTCCAAACAGTTTGAGCTAATAATATTTTTTAAAAATGAATATGATTTTAGCTCCATTAATTCATTGATAAATCCTAAGGGTGAACTATTTACCCGGTCGTCGCGTTGCACTTTTTAAATGTCGGATCGACATTAAATGGTAGTCACGCATACTAAAAAAGCACAAGGCGGCTAAGCCCTGTGCTTCGAGTAATGCAGTATTAATATTGTTTACAAACCGGTAGTTGTAACGCTTATTTTAATCTTGCTAATGCCTCGGTCAACGTCGCGATCTTCGCTTCGGCGTCGGCCTGCTTGGCCCTTTCCTTTTCGACGATATCGCCTTTTGCATTGGCTACAAAACGCTCATTCGAGAGTTTTTTCATCACCGAATCCAGGAAGCCTTTCGTGTATTCCAATTCGCGGAGGAGGTTTTCGCGTTCCGCTTCCACATCCAGCTCATCGGCCAGGTTCACGAAAAACTCGTCCGACTTCACGCGGAAGGAGGTTCCTTCCGCTTCACCCGATACATAACTAATGCCTTCTACATTCGCCAGCTTTTCGATCAGCGGCGTCAATGCATTGTAGCGCTCGTTCGAATCGGTACGAATTGCGAGCGGCAATGCCGTTTTCGGACTGATGCCTTTCGAATTACGCAGGTTACGGATAGACGAAACCAGTTCAAAAAGTATATCAAAATCATTCAGCAGCGACTGATCAAATTCCGCGGCTTGCGGGAAATGCGCTATGCAAATGGACTCCTTTTCGCCCCTTTCAATAATATTCTGCCAGATTTCCTCGGAAATAAACGGCATGAATGGATGCAGCAAACGCATCTGGCGATCGAAGAAATCGAGCGTCGAGTCGTAAGTCGAGAGATCGATCGGTTGTTCGAAGCCGGGTTTGATCATTTCAAGATACTGCGCGCAGAAATCGTCCCAGATCAGCTTGTACACCGAATTCAATGCATCCGAAATGCGGAATTTCGAGAAGTGGTCCTGTACTTCTGCTAATGTCTGGTTCAGTTTACTTTCAAACCATTGGACCGCCAGTTTCGAACCTTCCGGAACCGGCAGCTCACTGTCTACGGTCCAGCCTTTTACCAAACGGAATGCATTCCAGATTTTATTACCAAAATTCCGTCCCTGCTCGATCAGCTTCTCGTCGTAAGGCAAGTCGTTACCCGCCTGCGAGCTGAAAAGCATCCCGGTACGAATGCTATCCGCACCATATTTTTCGATCAGGTCGATCGGATCGGGCGAGTTACCCAGCGATTTCGACATTTTGCGGCCTTGCTTATCGCGCACAATACCCGTCAGGTACACGTTCTTAAACGGGTACTGGCCGCGGTATTCATAACCCGCGATGATCATCCGCGCCACCCAGAAGAAGAGAATTTCCGGAGCAGTAACGAGGTCATTGGTCGGGTAATAATAGTTAACCTCCTCATTATCAGGCTCTTTAATGCCATTAAAAACCGAAATCGGCCAGAGCCAGGATGAAAACCAGGTATCCAGCACGTCGGGGTCCTGGGTAATGTCCTCTTCGGTCAATGCAAAAAGCTGGTATTCGTGCTGCGCTTTCCGCAACGCCTCGCGCTTGGACTTCGCGACGATCATCGTGCCGTCGTTGAGATAGTAAGCCGGAATGCGGTGGCCCCACCACAGCTGGCGGCTGATATTCCAGTCGCGCACATTCTCCATCCAGTGGCGGTAGGTATTTTTAAATTTCGCAGGGATCAGTTGCACGGTATCGTTCATCACATTGTCGAATGCCGGCTTGCTGATTTTTTCCATTCTCAAAAACCACTGCTCCGAAAGCCGCGGCTCGATCACGGAGTCCGTCCGCTCCGAATGCCCTACATTCGACCGGTATTCCTCCACTTTCACGAGGTTACCCGATTCTTCGAGGAGCTTGATGATCTTCTTCCGGGCCACGAAACGTTCTTCGCCCACGAGAATCTGCGCCTTGTCGTTTAACGTACCATCCTCATTGAGCAGGTCGATAATGGGCAGGTTATGGCGTTTGCCAAGCTCGTAGTCATTGGTATCATGCGCCGGCGTCACTTTCAGACAGCCCGTTCCGAATTCCATTTCCACATAATCATCCGCGATAATCGGAATCGCCCGATTGATCAATGGAATGAGCACTTTTTTACCAATCAAATGCTGGTAACGCTCGTCTGCAGGGTTTACACAAATCGCTACGTCGGCCATAATCGTCTCCGGCCGGGTAGTTGCAATAGTCACCCCTTCCTCCATTCTCCCTTCTCCATCCTCTCCAACAAGCGGATACCGAAGATACACCAGCTTCTGGTTCACCTCCTTCATGATCACCTCCTCGTCCGACACCGTCGTGCGCGCCTGCGGGTCCCAGTTTACCATGCGGTGGCCGCGGTAGATTTCTCCTTTATTATAGAGGTCGATAAAAACGTCGATCACCGAATCGTACAAATCCGGCTCCATTGTGAAGCGCGTGCGGTCCCAGTCGCAGGATGCGCCGAGCTTACGAAGTTGTTTCAGGATAATGCCGCCGTATTTGTGCGTCCATTCCCAGCAATATTCGAGGAATTCGTCGCGCGTGAGGTCGCGCTTATTAATGCCGCGCTCTTTGAGCATCGCCACCACTTTGGCTTCGGTGGCAATGGAAGCGTGGTCGGTGCCGGGCACCCAGCAGGCTTCTTTGCCTTCCATCCGAGCCTTACGGATCAGGATGTCCTGAATGGTATTATTGAGCATATGCCCCATGTGCAGCACGCCGGTGACGTTCGGCGGCGGGATCACGATGGTGTAAGGTTCTTTATCCGGATTGGGTTTCGACTGAAAGAACTTGTTCTCGATCCAGTAGGAGTACCATTTATCCTCTATCTCCTGAGGGGCATAAGTTTTGGAAATCATTGCGTGCTAAAAATTTACCGTAACTGTCGGTTAGTCATCTTAAAAAGACGGCAAGTTAGCGGTTACGGGCGATATTTCTAAACTATTTGCTCCTCTTTGCGGACCGGCAGCCAGATCGTAAATGTGCTTCCCTCACCCGGTTTGCTTTGCAGGCGGACGGTGCCCTCGTGCGCCTCCACCATCTTTTTGACATAACTCAAACCAAGCCCGAAGCCCTTCACATCATGCACATTACCCGTAGGCACGCGGTAGAAAGTGTCGAAAACGCGCTGCTGCTGCTCGCGGCTCATGCCAATGCCCCGATCGGTGATGGAGATGGAAATGCCGCCATGCTCGTTTTCGGTACTGATATTGATGTACAGCTTTTCCGGCGAGTATTTGATCGCATTGTCGATGAGGTTGTTCAAAATGTTGGAGATATGCACTTCGTCGGCCGCCACCACGTCATCTTCCGCATCGAAATTGAGCTCTACTTCCCCTTCTTTTTGCTCAATCTGCACGCTCTGCCCGTTCAGCGCCCCTCCTATCAGGTCGTGAATGTTGGTTTCAGCGATTTTGAGTTTTACATGACCTTTGTCGAGCAATGCCATTTGCAAAACTTTCTCCACGTGCGTGCCAAGGCGCCGGTTTTCCTCCCGGATAATGCCCAGGTAGCGGTCGAGGCGCGCGCCCTTGGGATTATCCATGAGTGTGGCCGAATTCTCCTGTGCCATTTCCGCCGCCAATGCAATGGTCGAAATGGGTGTTTTGAACTCGTGGGTCATGTTATTGATAAAGTCGTTTTTAATGTCGGAAAGCTTTTTCTGGCGCAGGATCGTCGTCACGGCCATGTAGAAGCAGGCCATGATTACGATAATCAGGACGCCGGAGCCGCCGAACATCACGCCCATGTTGCTGAGAATGTACCGCTGCTGATCGGGGAAAAACACATATAATGCATTCTGAGCTCCTAATGTCTCGTTCGGGAAAAGCGAGGCTTTGTAAGATCTTTCCTCCCATTCGCCCCGGCGCATGCTCACGGTCGAGAAGATGAGGCTATCCGGCGACTGGCCGGGTATTGCGCCGCGCACGGCAAATTCGTACGGCAGCGTCACCCCATTCTGGATCAGCTGCTTTTTTAACAAAGTATCGAGCAAAAAGCGGTTCACACGCTGCTCAATCGGCCTTTTGGTATAAATAAAATCCTTCATTACCTCTTTCAGCAGCTCGGCCCGGTCGGGTTCCGCGGAAGTGAGCGTTGCGCGTGACTTTTGCTTGCCTTTTGCATTGTCAGGTAATGCTACTTTCCTGTTCGCCGCATTCCGGGCAGCCGAATCTTTCGGCGCGGAGTCGATGCCTTTCCGACGGATTTCGGTATCGGCCATACCACGCATTGCATTTCCCAAACGGCGCTCATCGTCCAGCCTGCGGCGCATAAACTCGTCTATCCCGGCCATTCCATACTGCTGCGCCTGGAAAAACTCTTCGATAATGCGTTGCTGATGATCTACCATCACCCTGAAATTCGGGCTGAGTACGTCCGTTGGAACGGCTTCGGTGATGATCTGATAATGGATTTCCTCGCCGTTCGGGCCAATGGCGATTTCCATCCTCGGCTGCACGCGCGGGACCATTTCCTGAACGGGGGCTTTCTGCTTGACCGGCGCGGTCCGTTTCACAGGCATTTCACGCAGCTGCGCAATGCGGTCGAGCTTGCTTTTTTGCTGCTCTGCCTCGATGCGGCGTTGCAGGAGGTACATCATTTCTTGCTTTTCCAACCGGTGCACCACCTGTTGTACCGATTCCGAGACTTTCTGATTGAACTGGTCGTTCCGGATCGCGATCGCTTCCCTGATCCAGTACCATTGAAAGCCGATCAGCCCGATTAATGCGAGGCACATCAGCCCTACGATAATTTGTATTTTCCGCTTGGTCATAATTTCCGCTTCCCGTATGCAACGCAGGCGATGCTCCGCCCGACATTTTGCCAAGAACAAATTTAATGTTTCGCCCCCGGTCAAAGGTGTTTTTAACATTATTTAACAACGCCCCAAGCAACATAGCCATGGTTTTGCAATTCATTCAGACTCAAAACAAAAACTGCTTTATGAAAACTGTTTCAATTCAAAAACTGACATGGTCGCTGCTGCTCGTGGCGGCACCGGTATTCCTATCCGTCGCGCAGGCGCAATCCGACAAAAAGCCCAAAAAGGATGACGACGACAAGAAAACGAGCATCAGGGTGCGGGTAAGCGAGGACGACAACGGCAAAGTGCGCGACATTGAAAAGAGTTATGAAGTGGGCGCAATGACCGATTCCGAAAGGCAGCGGTTCATCGACAAAGTGCTCGACTCGCTGAATGTCGACAAAAAGGGAAAGCAAACCATTTCAATCACCGTAGATGACGGGGCTGATGGCGTGATCGCCTCCAAAAAGCGCAAAAAAGTGATCATCGACCACCGTGACCCACGCGAGCCGATGGCGTTCCATTGGGACGGCGATTTCAAGTATGAATGGGATTCGGACAAATTCCGCGAAAACATGAAAACCATCGAAAAGAACTTCGAGCGGAACTTTCATCCCAAAGCGAAGATGATGATGCGCGACATGGAAGACATGGGCAGAAATTTCAGCAAGAGTTTCGACTATGCCTGGGAAAACCATGGTAACGTAAAAGCCGCCAGCATCCGGTCGCTCACAGCCTACGCCAACAACCCGGCCGACGATGTGCTGAACCTCCGTTTCAGTGTGCCGCAA
>NC_013037.1:4615000-4637500 GCF_000023125.1 Dyadobacter fermentans DSM 18053 | reverse complement strand
GCACGGGCATCGGCCAGCGCTTTTTTGAGTTCTGCGCGCTCCGGCGTACCCGGCGCGTAACTTTTAACCGGCTCGTTTTTGAGCGCCGGCACATTGAAAATTCCTATCGACATATTATTTGGTTTGTTATATTGATTTACTAGCTGTTATTAGTCAACAAAATTATCGGCCGCCACGATCCCCGCAATGCTTTCACAGCAAAGTCCAATCCCGTTTTTATGCTGAAAACCCATTTAAAAGTTCTCAAAATAACTGACCTGCTGGGATTTTAGTTAAATTTGCGATCCCAATTTCCGGATCAATTCATATCAAAAATGATATTCTACAGTACCAAAACTGCCGACCTGAAAGCATCCCTGGAAGAAGCGATTTTCAACAGCCTTCCTCCCGATAACGGTCTCTATATGCCCGAATCCATTCCCGCGATTTCGAAGGAATTTATGGATGATATTGAAAATAAATCCTTCAAAGAGATCGCCATCGAGGTGACGGCCACGCTTTTGGGCAGTGAAATTACGAGAAGCGAAATTGAATCCATCATCGATCGCGCATATGATTTCGAGGCGCCTGTGGTGAAGATCACGCCGAATGACTACGTGCTCGAACTGTTTCATGGGCCATCTATGGCTTTCAAGGACTTCGGCGCCCGTTTTATGGCCGCGATCATGTCCTATTTTTTGCAGCGCTCCAACAAGGAAATCCGCATTCTGGTAGCCACGTCCGGCGACACCGGCGGCGCGGTTGCACAGGGTTTTTACAAAGTGCCGGGCATTTCCGTTACCATCCTCTACCCTAGCGGGAAAGTAAGCGACATTCAGGAAAAACAACTCACTACCCTCGGCCACAATGTGACGGCCCTGGAAGTAGAAGGGACCTTCGACGACTGCCAGCGCCTGGTGAAAGAGGCATTCCTTGACGCCGAACTTTCCGAAAAATATAACCTTGCCTCGGCCAACTCCATTAACATAGCCCGGCTCATTCCGCAATCGTTCTACTACTTTGCGGCATATGCGCAGCTGAAAAAACTGGGCAAGCCGCTAGTGTTTTCTGTACCAAGCGGGAATTTCGGAAACCTCAGCGCCGGCGTACTCGCCTATCGCATGGGCTTGCCGGTGGAACATTTCATCGCGGCGACGAATGCAAACAATGCAGTACCGCGTTACCTCACGTCCGGGACGTACGAACCGCTTCCCTCGATCGAAACGATTTCGAACGCAATGGACGTCGGCAGCCCGAGCAACTTCGTGCGGCTTACCCGGTTTTTCAATGACGACTGGAATGCGATCAATGAAAAAGTTTCCGGCGCATTCTACAACGACGAGCAAACGCAGAAAGCAATGCGGGAAGTTTTCGGCAATGCCAACTACGTGATGTGCCCGCACACGGCCGTCGCTTACCGCGGTCTTCAGGACTACCGGAAAAAAACCGGCAGCGATTTTACCGGCGTGTTCCTCTCGACGGCTCACCCCGCCAAATTTATCGACCTCGTGGAAGAAACTTTGGGAAAAAGCATCGAAGTACCCGAAAGATTGAAATCACTGCTCGATATTGAAAAAGTGTCGATCAAAATGAAACCTGAATTTTCGGAATTCAAATCATTGTTAATGAACGCCTTAAAATAAAAATAACCGTTTCTTATAGCCCTGAGATTTGAATATTTGACTGAATCCGGGTAGAAGGACGTGAATTTTAAAACGTAAAAGGCCCCGAAGTGACGAACTCCGGGGCCTTTTACTATTTTCATCCAAATTCTCTAGTTAATCACGTCACCTCTCAAAATCCGGAAGCGCTTCCGCGACTCGGCGACGAAAATGCTGCCGGGATATTTTTCCATCAGCTCCTGATACATCTTCATCGCCTGGTCCTTGTCATTCAGTTTTTCCTGGTAAAGTTTCGCCATCGCAAACAGCGCGTCGTCGCCATACAGGTCGTGTCCAAATTTGGAATACAACAATTTCAGATCCGTCATCGCCTGCTGGTTGCTGTCGAGCTTGATGTAAGTCTTCGCAGTAAGCCAAAGAATTTCGTCAGCCAGGCTATGGCTTTCGTACCTTTTGTAAAGTTGTTTCAAAGTATCGATAGCCTCGAACTTCTTATTTTGGAAAAGTTGCAACTCCACGGACGAATAGGCCTTCATGGCTGTCTCGTTGCTGTCCAGACCGGTGTTGTCCATGATTAAGAGGGAGAGCTCGTTGGCGTCGTTGGCAATCTCGCGGGTAGTTGCTTTTTTGAGGATATCCAAAACTGCTTTTGCTAACTCAAACTCGCCTTTAAAATAATGAAGCTTGGCGTTCCGTAATTTAGCTTCGTATCCGAGCACATCGTCCTTCTGAGATTTTTCTACCTGCGAATACACCAATGTCGCCTCCCAGGGCTCACCTTGCAAGAGGTAAATATCGCCCAGATCGAGCTTACATTTGTCCACGAAGTTCTTCTCCGCCTTGCCTGCTTCAATCGCCTTCTGTAGTATTTCAATGGCCTTTTTGAAATCATCCATATAGAATGCATTCAAAATCGCCATGTTCCGTAATGCCTCGATCGTGCGCACATTCACGCCCAGTTCGTCCACCAACTGCTGATATTGCCCCAGCAGCTTTTGCACCTCGCTCCGCTTTACGGGATAGGTATTTTTAACCTGCTCTTCCCGCGCGAAAATGGCCATTCTGCGGGCCACCGGATATAGCTGGCCCTTCGGATATTCCTTGACCAGGTGATCGAATATATTGCCGGCATTGGTATAATCATTGTTCTGCAAGGCCAGCATGCCAAGGTTGTAGAGCCGTGCACCGTTGTGTTTGAAACGCCTGTCGAGCGCACGTTCCTGGATGAATGCCTTGTAAAAATCCTTGCGCTGCACCTGGTACCAGATCAGCAGTTCATTGTAGAAGCCTTCCTGCGGAAATTTCTGGATCTTATCATATAGTACCTTTTCCAGCAAAGCCTGCTCCTTCTCGTCCTTGGTAAAGTCCTGAAGCATATTCTGAACGACCTCCGTATTCTGATAGCGCATGCCGTAAGAAAGCAGCTCGTCGATCATCTTTTCGGGCTGGTTCAGGTCGCGGTAAACGCTGGCTAGTTCCAGCTGGAATATGTCGTAGCGCTTCGCACTTTGTCTAGCTTCGAGCAGGATATTTTTGGCCCATTCCGATTGGTTTTGTGCCCTGAATTCCTCCGCAAGATCACGTTTAAGCTCCGTTCTGGCTCCCGATGCGGTAATGACTTGCTCGTACCGTTTGGACGCCTCCACGGCCTTCCCCTGATTCTCAAGCATAATGCCCCAGTTCAGGTAATACCATGCTGCATTGTTGGGATCGCCTTTGATCTGCTTTTTGAAAAATTGCTCGCCATCGCCCCAGGTCTTGCTCTTCACAATGCAGCTCGTATAATTCTTAAGCGAGATCTTCTCGAATGAATTTTTCAGAAAAGAAGAATAATAACTAAGCGCCTTCGGACAGTCCCCGTTTTTGAAATACTCCTCGGCCAGCTCCCGCTCCCCCTGCCCGAACGCCGCGGCCGCCCCGGAAAGCAGAAATCCTATCATCAAACAGCTCGTAACCCTTTTCATAATAGATAAAAAAATCTTTTTCCTTTAGTTATTATCATTCATTGTGCCTGTGGATTTGTGAATAAGATCCTTATCCACTGTAGATTAACATACTTATCCACAAATTGTGCATAACTTATGCGAGTTATCCACTGGAGAAATTTTTGAAATCAACATTTAAGTAGCTGAAATACAAGTTAGGAAATTATCTGTTCACATTTGAATGTGGGTAAACGCCTTTAGTTGACTACATTTGTTATCCACAGTTTCTAAAGTGAATCAACGTACTGTTAACTCTGATTTCGTTGTTGGTTATCCACTGGAGGACGAAATTCACTTTTTTATCCACACATATTAGGGGTTATCCACAAGGTTGTTCACATTTTCACCCCTCTTACCAACAAAATTTCCGCGTTATTCACATAGTTATCCACAGACTGTAGACAAAAATGTCGTTATTTTTCTTCAGGAATGGTGATATTGATGTCATTCAGCTCGAAGTTGGCCTTCAAAAGGATCTTGTCGGGCAGGTAATAAACCGGTTCAGGCTGTAGATCCTTGTCGATTTGGCCAGTGTCCCATCTTCTGTTCCGGTTTTTGTCGACCGTGATGCGTAAAAAGTATTTTCCTTGAGGGATATTCTTGAAAGTATACGGCGATGCGTACACCGTTTCGACGACCTTATACTGCTCATCTACGAGCTCAAGAATGAAGTGGACGGCCGTATCAGCATTCGTTACGCGCCCGCGTATCACGCCGAAATCCTCTTCGTTTAGCACAGGATGTTTGAGCAGCGTTTTAGCCAGTGTATCGCCTTCCACACTGATAATGGAGCCCTTCGGAATGTCGAATTTCACGCTGTCCTTGGCAAAGGATTTTGCGGCAATCGTGAGGATATTCCGGTTGGTGTTCCAGGTGTATTTAAATGCATTTAATGGTTCATTTGTGAGGCTGTCGGAGATAATGGCGATTTTTTGATCATCTAATGTCTTCACGGGCTTGTTCAGGATCAGCTTGTAGGTGAATTCATTTGTGAGTGGCTTGTTGGCTTCCGGAATGGTGGTAAGTGTGAGCGGATCGAGCTGGCGGGTTTTGCCGCGCTGCGCCTGAAATGCGATTTTTTGTTCGAATTCCGTCGTAATCCCGAGGGAATCGAGGGTTTTAAGCTTAACCAGCGTGGTGTCTGCATGAGGCTCTACATTGAAAAATTTGAGGTTTGTGCCCCCCGGCTCGAGCAGGTAGGGCAGTGAATCCTTATTCACGAATGTGACTTCAACGTTTTCGATCGGTTTGCTGAAAACCACAGCGTAATTATTCACTTTGGGCAGCGTCCTTTGAACTTTGAGGGCCGTGTTGTCCGACAGGTACATATTCAGCGCGTAGGACGCCGAATCGGTGCCGGCGGTGATGGTTTTTCCCAAAAATCCCATGCGTTCGTCCTTTGCATTGTAGAGCATATTCCGGTTTTTGTCGTCGATCGCGATCAGTTTGTATTGCCTTGTCTGGATGTTCTCGATGGAAAATACGCCGCTGCTGTCGGTGCGGGAGAAATAGTAGGGCTTCTGCTTGGCGATATTGAGCGTGTCGCTCACATTATAAAGACCTACCAGGGCGTCGAAAATCGGTTTGTTTGTGCGAATGTCTTTGAGGGTTCCGTACACGCGCCCGGAGTCGAGCGAGGTGCCGGTGCTGAACACGATCTTGAGGTTTTTTGCCGGATTTTTTTCTGCAAAATCCTTGATCGCATCACCGAAATTCAGCGTGTAAGTAGTGCTGTCCTTGAACTGATTTTTGAATGTAAGCGCCACCGACATGCCATTTTGCTTGTAGGAATAGGGGTTGTCGGCTTCCGGCGTGATCACGAGTTTTTGATTGATATTATCAACGACCACATATTCGTCGAAGAACAGTTCGATTTTTTTGCCTTTAAAATTGAGGGTTTTGTTCAATGGATTACTTTCCACGAGGTTGGGCGGAATGGAATCGCGCTTACCTCCTGTGGGCGGGACTTGCTGGGCGCAGCGTTCGAAAAAAAACAGCACGAGGATGGCAAATACAATCGTTCTAAGCATTGTCGGATGAATTTAAAAAGCCCCCAATACAGTGGGTATTGAGGGCCGTTTTGAGTTTTTGAGACGTTTCAGTTTTTCGAAATAATGTAGATCAGACTGGAAGTATTCAGTTCCTTATTCGTTCCGGCGCGGCCTTTTAAGTTGGATTGCAGACCGGTGACGACACTATCCACGAGATTCGTTTTACTGCTTTTATATTTGGTGCTGAGCATACTCACATAAAAGGAATCGAACCACATCGGAAGGATCTTTTTAACGGCCAATCCGTGCCTTTGCAGGAGATTTTTCATCGTGGCGCGTGTGAAATGATACAAATGCCGCGGGACGTCGTAGGCGGCCCAAAAACGGCCGTATTTAGCGGCGTCGTGCGACTGCGGGTTAGGCACCGCGATGATGATCCGTCCGTTCGGTTTTAAGTGGTTTTGCAGCCAGTCTATAGTTTCATTCAATTTGTGGACGTGTTCCAAAACGTGCCACATCGTAATGATATCGTATTGCTGGGCTCCGAGACTTTCTTCGGTAATGCCTTCAAAAATCGTCGCTCCTACCCGCTTCGCTGCTACTTCGCGGGCGCCGGAATCGGGCTCGGTACCGAATGTTTTCCAGCCATCCTGCTTCACGGCGCTCAAAAAGTTGCCCGTTCCGCAGCCGATATCCAGCAATGTTCCCTTTGGTTTCACAAGGCTGTTGATCAGTTTTACCTTCTGTTCAATCGTATGATTTCTTACAGAAGTGTACACTTTACTCATCAGATCTTTGGCTTCGTCGTGATGAGAAATGTAGTCCTGCGATTCATAATAGGCTCCGATCGAAGCCTCGGACGGGCGCGGATTCGTGAACAGAAAGTAACAGGAATTGCATTGCTGGATCGTGAATTCTTTGTGCGAAACGGTATAATCCTCCACGTTCAGGTAATTGCTGAAACTGGATTGCTGGCATACCGGGCATTTATCAAGCGTTTCTAAAGACATTAGCGGCCTATGTAAAGCATTAAAACAGATATATCCGAAGGGCTGACACCACTGATGCGGGACGCCTGGCCGATCGTCGAAGGACGTGTTCTTTTCAGTTTTTCACGGCCTTCAAAGGACAACGAAGTGACCCCGTCGTAGTTGAAATTCTCCACGATCGCGAGGTTTTCCAGCTTATTCATTTTATCCACGAGCAGCATTTCCTTTTCAATGTAGCTGTCGTATTTGAGGTTGATTTCGGCCTGCTGAACAGAATCGTTAGCGTATTCAGCGAGCAATTCGGTCACGACCGCGCTTGCTTCGAGCAGTTGATCGATGGAAATCTGGGGTCTCCGGAGCAGTTGCGCGACGGCTATTTTCTCACGGATCTGCGCCGTTCCGATCGCTTCCAATGCAGGATTGATTTCGTCGGGCGTGAGCTTGGTAGCATTCAGTTTGGCGATGACCTCTTCCGTTTCACGTTTCTTCTTTCGGACGGCTTCCACCCTTTCGTCGCTCGCCAATCCGATTTCGTATCCCTTTTCAGTAAGCCTTAAATCGGCATTATCCTGGCGGAGCAATGTGCGGTATTCGGCGCGGGAGGTGAACATCCGGTAAGGCTCTTCGGTGCCTTTGTTAATGAGGTCGTCGATAAGCACGCCTATGTATGCTTCCGATCTTTTCAGGACAAACGGATCGAGATCGTTCACATTTCTGTGCGCGTTAATCCCTGCCATGAGACCCTGGCAAGCCGCTTCCTCGTAGCCCGTCGTTCCGTTGATTTGCCCTGCAAAAAATAGGTTCTTCACCAAGTGGGTCTCGAGCGTCGATTTCAGCTGCGTCGGCGGGAAGTAATCGTATTCGATCGCGTAGCCGGGGCGGAACATTTTGGCATTTTCAAAACCAGGAATTTTCCGAAGCGCGGCGTATTGCACGTCTTCCGGAAGCGAGGTCGAGAAGCCATTCACATACACTTCCACGGTATCCCAGCCTTCCGGCTCCACGAAAATCTGGTGGCGGTCCTTATCGGCAAAGCGATTGATCTTGTCCTCTACCGACGGGCAGTAGCGGGGACCGAGTCCCTTAATGCGTCCCGAAAACATCGGCGATTTCTCGAATCCGGTTTTCAGCACATCGTGGACTTCCTGGTTGGTGTAGGTGATCCAACAGCTGCGTTGTTTGGCGAGCGGCTTGGTGTCGGTGTAGGAGAACTTAGCTGGAACTTCGTCGCCGGGTTGCTCCTCCATTTTAGAATAGTCGAGCGAGCGACCATCCACTCGCGGTGGCGTGCCGGTTTTCATCCGTCCTGCCTCGAAGCCGAGGGTAACCAATTGTTCGGTCAAACCGGTGGCAGATTTCTCGCCCGTGCGGCCTCCGCCGAAGTTCTTTTCGCCAATATGGATAAGTCCATTCAGGAAGGTTCCATTGGTTAGCACTACTGCCTTTGAGCGGATCTGTATCCCCAGGCTGGTCACCACGCCGCACACTTTGCCGTCCTCGACGATGATGTTCTTAGCCGTATCCTGCCAGAAGTCTACATTGGGATTGTTCTCAAGGATGGAGCGCCATTCCTCCGCAAACCTAACTCTATCGCTTTGGCAGCGCGGGCTCCACATGGCAGGGCCTTTGGAGAGGTTCAGCATGCGGAACTGGATCATGGTTTTGTCGGAGACGATCCCCGACTGTCCGCCGAGCGCGTCGATCTCGCGAACGATCTGTCCCTTCGCGACGCCCCCCATTGCGGGGTTGCACGACATCTGCGCGATGGTATGCATATTCATTGTGATCAGCAGCACCGAGGAGCCCATCGTCGCTGCGGCAGCGGCGGCTTCGCATCCGGCATGGCCTGCGCCTACCACGATCACATCATATTCCTGAAACATATAATTACTACTTGTTAAACCACTTTAATTAAAGTGTTCCACGTGGAAATTTAACTAGAACAGCCTAAGATACTCATCTTCTTTAGCCCTCATGGCCGTTTTAAGCGCTTCACTCGTGTCGTCATGACCGGCGAGGTGGAGCAGCCCGTGAATGAGCACACGGCGCATTTCTGTGTCAAAATCGGTGTGGAACGTTGCTGCGTTTTCACGTACCCTGTCTACACTAACGTAAATATCCCCCTCCAATTGGTTGTCTTCCTCACTGTTGTCAAACGTAATGATGTCAGTGAAATAGTCGTGGTCGAGATATTGTTTATTGATTTCAAGCAGGTACTCGTCGGAACAGAATATGTAATTCAGCTGCGATACCTCATAACCTTCTGAATTTGAGGCGTTTTTAAGCCATTTTTTTGTTTTTAACGGATTAACTACCTTAAAATCAATGTCTTCCGAGAAGAAACTTACCATGTTTGATAGCCACGCACCATCGTCCATCAAGCGACGAACGATGCATGATATTTAAATATTTGATCGTAAATAATTTACAAACTTACGAAGTCTGTCATTAAGAACATGAAAAACAAGGGATAGCGTGTCAAAACCCCCTGTTAAAAAGAGTTAACGCTATCCCCTACCCTAGCCCAACAAAATGGGCGTGTGATCAGTTCTTGGCCTGATATTTACGGAAGTAGGTGTCTACCTCACGCTTGTAGAATGGTGAGAATGTCGGAGGAATCGTGCGGAGCAGCTCGGTTTGCTTCTCCTTCTCACGAATGTACTTTTCGAATGCTGCCGGCGGTTGTTTTGGCTGCTGCTTCGCGCTTTGGGCTTTGCGCTGCTCGTCTTCGTCCTGCTCTTTCATCGCCCGCTCCGATTCCAGCAGACGCGTGGTGATCTCCTGGTTGCGCTTGATCAGCTCCGGCGTCACTCGTTTGTTAACCAGGTCGGTTTCGGTTTCATCCATCTTGTCGGAGATATCCTGCAATTCCTTGCCGAACTGCTTGCCCTGCTCCGTGCCTTTCTGCTGCTCCATCAATTGCTGGATCATCTTACGGATCGCGGCCTGCTGCGCGGCCATTCTGGCGAGCTGTTCCGACTGGTTACCCTGCCCTTCCTTACCCTGCCCGAGTTGCTTCATCTGGCCGTTCAGTTGCTGCTGCATTTCGCCGGGGCTTGGCTGGTCGCCTTTCTGCTTGCCCTTTTTGCCCTTGCCGGCGCCGGGCATGGCCATCGCCATTTGCTGTTGCATTTGGTTAAACACGTCGCTCAGCATTAAGGCGAGGTTGTTCATGGACGTCATCGCAAATTGCTGCTTCGAGGTCGCTACATTGATCTGCCGGTCCTTGATGCTCTTCACGCTTTCGTTCATGTACGATTTCATGTCATTCAGCTCGCGCGTGATGAACGATTGGATCTGCACCACGCGGCTGGCCAATGCATACAGGCTATCCTCGACGATCTTCGCGTCGTCTTTCAGTTTCAGCTGTTGCTGGCCGAGTTTCACAAAGCGCGGGTCTTGCAGGCTCACGCCGCGGAAGTCTTTCATCAGGGTCTCCTGATCAAAGGATAATGTGATCAGGTTTTCCAGAATGTCTCGCAATGCGTCCATATTTTCCTGCATCTGCTCCATTTCAGCAGACTCCATATTTTCCTGCATCGACTGCGCCATTTTCTTCATCGATTTTGCCGCATTTTTTTGGCTCTGGGATGCTTTCTGGTTCTGTTGCTTGTCGAGCTGCTGCTTGCTCTGTTCCATCTGCTCAGAAGCGTTTTTTTGCTCCTCTTCCTTCGTGTCGAGTTGCTGTTCGAGCTCCATCGCCATTTCTTCCAGCTCCTTGCTGTTTTCCTGGGCTTTTTTGAAATCGTTCTGGATCTGTTCCTGCTGCTTTTTCAAGTCCTGGTTTTTGCCTTGCTTATCGTCGGCGTTCTTGTTCTTATCGTTCTGTTCCGATTTTTCGGCGAGTTCTTCTTCCTTATCCGCCAGATCGTTCAGTTTTTCGGCCAGGTTTTCCATTTTCTGCTCCATCTGCATTTGCTTGAAGAGCTTCATCGTCCGTTCCAGTTCTTTCTCGAGGTTATTTTCCTTGTTGCGGAGCTTTTCGAGCATGGTCGACATCCGTTCGCTCTGTTTTTGTTCCAACAACTTTTTCAGCTCCTTGTACAGCTTTTCGGTGTCCTCGTCCATGAGATCGTTCATGAGCTTCTGCAACTGCTCGATCTTCGCCTGCAACTCGGGGCTCTGCTGGTTGAACTGCCGCGCCTTTTCATTTGCGTTCTGATGCTTTTCTTTCAAAGCCTCCAATTCCTTCATCAAATCCTCACGCTTGCGCAGCACTTCTTCAATCTGCTTCTGCTCTTTGAAATCGAGCTCTTTGTTACTTTTCAAACGGTTATCCAGGTTTTCAATGTCCTTTTGCAGGCTCTGCGCCTTTTTCATCGCCGACTGCATCTGGTTTTCCGTTTCCTGCTCCGATTTTCTCACCTCCGCTTCGAGCTGATCTTTGGACGGAACCGTAAACTGGATCGACCGCGAGCGCGCGCTTTTCGCGCCATTCACGCCGTCGTTATCCCACACCTGGGCATAATACTCGATCTTGTCGCCCGGCGCGAGTTGCAGGCTGTCCACATACCATTGGAAAAAGAAGCTCTGGGTATTGACGGTTTTGTTAAATGGAATGGGAATGCTTTTCGGCGCGGCGGGGTTGTCTTCGTTCGCTCTTTTCACCGAATAGAACATCCGCAACTGTGAAAACCCATAATCGTCGCTGATCGACCCGCCCAGCACGAGGTAATTATACAATGTAGTGTCCTGGAAATTTTCCAGGTTCATCACCGGGTATTTGTCGGGGATCACATTGATGAAATAGCCGATCTTATCAGAATTGGTCGTCTGGTCGTTTTTCAGGTTCACCTGATACTGGGCTGATTTTCGGACTGTCCGGCGGATCTCGAAGTGATCGCCGTCACGCTCTTTTGCGGTGTATAATGCCGAATCGTTTTCAAATTTAATGGCCAGTGCTTTGGTAGAATTGGTATTGAAATTCCACTCTATCGTCGTGCCTTCCGGCACCGAGAGATTTCCTACATTATTCAGTCCTTCCGAAGGTTTGTTCAAATACGCAGGGTAATGCAGATTCACATCAAATGACAGCAGGGACGGTCGTTCGTTCACTACAATGCGGTACTGTTCCGAAGCATAGCCCGCCGCGTCGAAAGAGAATGCAACGTCGCGCTGCAGGTTTTTAAATGTGTAGGAAAAATCCTTGGCGCTTTCCTGCGTCAGCTTAAACCGCGTCCCGTTTTGCACCAGGTAAACGGCCGATGGTAATGCCTCGCCTTGCAGCTTTAATTTTAATATAAAATCCTCATTTCGAAATGCTTTCAAGCTCTTGTTTTGAACCTCAAATGAGAACGGAGCATAGGTATAATTCTTCTGGAAATGGATAATGCGCTCGGAGCTGGAAGAGAAGAATGAGGGGTTAAAAAGCAGAATCACCGCAATGGCCGCCAGCGGGTACACCGCGTATTTCAGCCTTTTTTTATTCTCATTAAAACGAATGGCATCCGAAAAGCGGACAATCAGCAGCTGGCTCGACTTCTGCCGGATACTCGCCTCAATGAGATCCGACTGCATGCCGGTCAAATTCCGGAGCTGCAATGTATTTACGAGCTTATCTCCCACCTCAGGAAAATACTGCCCGATCTGCAATGCGGCCTGCTCGTCGGAAAGCGGTTTTCTTAACCCATACAAATGGATCAATGGCTGGATCACCCATTGCACGAACGAAAACACCAGCACGGCGAGGAAGCCGAAAAACAGCATCCCGCGCACCAGCGAGCTAAACCGCCCGAAGTATTCGATGGTATTGAAAAACAGAAACACAGTGAGTAGCAGACCGATCGAAAAGATCGCGCCTTTGAGCAGCTGGTTCTGATAATATTTCTGACGGTATTCCTGAATGCGTAGCAACAGGCCTTCCATTGAGGTAGTGAAAGGAGCCATAGTGGTTTAGGTATAACTGTGAAGTTTTATAACGCATGCGGTCCACAAAAATTACCGAATGCTCACACGCGCTGCGCACGCGCAGAAAACAAAGAAATATAGCGAATTTCCATCACATTACCCCAGAGAATGCTGAAAAGTCTGGGTATCGTCACACCTGCAGGCTCCACATCCGGTGCTGCCGGATTTGTATTTCAAATGGCAGCACCGGATCCCATTTGCGTTTACAGCGAAATCAGTAACCCAGCCGATGCATAGTTGATCCAGTTGAAATTATAAATCTTGTCATTGTCCGCCCCGCCTTCGAGCATGCGGTAGCCGAGCTTGATGCCAACGGTATTATTGAAGTTATAGGCAATGCCGCCGAAGATATCCTCGGCGCGTCCCTGCTTCGCTGCGAGTGCGTCGCCCTCGAGGATGATGGTCCAGTGATAGGCCGGTTTCCAGGAAGCGTAAAAATTAATGAGCGGCACAAAGCCGAGGTTGTCGTAATGCGTATCGGCGTACTCGCTCTTAAAACGGATGTCGGCATCGCGGACCTTGCCGGTGAGCCCCGCCCCTACCCGCCACTTGCCATTGGCAAAAAAATCGTAGCGATAGGTAAGCCGGTACGAGTTGAACCGGTAGTCGACATTGAGCGGCTGGCCGGGGAGAAAGGTGTTGTTGTTGAAATTTGTGCTCTGATCGAGCGACCCGCGGTAGTGGATCGTGAGCGGTGCGAACAACGCGGAGATGTTGTGCCGGTTACCGATCCGGTACCCCGCACGAATACGATAGAACGCACTCTGGTCCAGTTTCAGTTCGTCTGGGAGATTCACGCGCGTTCCGGTTCCGCTCGGAATTTGTACTTTATTGTAACTGGTGCCCAAAATGAGGCCGCCTTCGACGTCGAAATTGAACTGAGCGGATGCCGGCGTATATACGCTGCATATGAGGACGATGAGTAAGCAAATAGTGGTTTTCATAGGCAACGTTGATATATAAAAAAACAAACAACCCGGTGTCGGATTGTTTGTACAAAATTGATGCCTGAAGCGTTTCTGAAATCGCCCGCTGCGCGGCGAAATTAGGCCGGAATCGGCTCGGATGAGCGTTTTACGTCCCTTACGAAAGTTTTGATGTCATTTTCAAGGTCGGTACTTTCCTGCAACACGCGGATGAACGCGCTGCCGATGATCGCGCCGGCGGCGTGGCTCGAAGCCTTCACGAACGTGTCGTGGTCTTTGATACCAAAGCCGATCAGCCGCGGATTGCGGAGGTTCATCGCATCGAGTCTTTCGAAATACGACTGCATATCCCCGCTCACGCCCGACTTGGACCCGGTAACGCTTGCTGAGGAAACAGTGTAGATGAACCCTTCGCTCACCTCATCGATCTGGCGGATGCGTTTCTCGGAAGTTTGCGGCGTCACCAGAAAGATATTGAGCAAGCCGTGCGCGTCGAAGATCGATTTGTACTCATCCAAATACACATCCATCGGCATATCGGGCAGGATGAGCCCGTCCACGCCAACCTCCGCGCATTTAGCACAAAACGCCTCGATGCCATATTGCAACACCGGGTTGATATAACCCATGAGCAGCACCGGCACGGTGATCGTCTCGCGCATGCCCTGCAACTGATCGAAAAGCACGCGAACGGACATGCCATTCTCCAATGCGCGGTCATTGCTTTGCTGGATCGTCTCGCCGTCGGCCACGGGATCGGAATAAGGCATTCCGATTTCCACGAGGTCCGCGCCGCCATCCTGCAATGCCTGCAACACGCGCCGGGTATCGTTCAGCTCGGGAAAACCGGCCGTGAAATACACGTTCAGTAACCCGCTGCCGTCGGTATTAGAGTTCTGAAAAAGATTTATAATGCGGTTCATTCCTGTGTCCAGTAGTCAACAACCAATACTTTGTCCAGGTGTGGTTCCAGGACTTTTACAAATGCTTTGTGCTCAGGATGAGGCAGGTACACTTCGCGGCCGGCTTCGCTGTCGAAGCTCACGAAAAACACGTGTGTGAAACCTTGTGCCAGTCCTTCGGGGCTGTTGTTGGTACCCCATTCAAATCCTTTCACCTCTTTCACTTTCGAGGGAAGTTTTCTGAATGCATCTTCCACTTCTTTGATCTGAGCAGGCGTTGAAGAATCCTTGAATTTGAAAAGAACAACGTGGCGCAGCATTTTTTTAGGTGGATTGGATGGTGAAACAAACGACATGGTGCTGAATAGGACCATGGAAGCAAGCAAAAACAGTTTAAATCTCTGCATATGGTGGTATGGATTAAAGGTGATCCTAAGCGGAGCAGTTGAGGCATTCGCCTTCGTCGCTGAATTTCAGGCGGTCGAATTCGCCCAGTTTTTCTTTCATTTCCAGGATTTCGTCTTCCATATCGCAGCGTTCGAAGAGCGACAGTTCACCTGAATTTACCTTTGCTTCCAGTTCCTGGATCTTCAACCGGAGATCGAAAACCTCTGGCAATGTCAATGTAGCCATGTGATGTTGTATTGAGGTGAAAATTAATCGATGTATTTCATATAAGTACCCATATCCTTGTCGCCGCGGCCTGAGAGGGTGAGTACCACCGTTTCGTTCTCGGAAGCGCCCAGACGGCCCAAAACGGCCAGTGCGTGGGATGATTCCAATGCGGGGATGATGCCTTCGAGGCGCGTCAGCTCAAATGCAGCCTGCACCGCCTCGTCGTCGGTCGCGGAAAGGAATGTGCCGCGGCCGCTGGCGTAAAGCCATGCATGCTGAGGGCCGATGCCCGGGTAATCCAACCCCGCGGAGATGGAAAATGGTTCCGTTACCTGGCCATCTTCTGTTTGCATGAGGATGGTGCGGCTTCCGTGGAGCACGCCGGGCTTACCCAATGCGGTGGTAGCTGCCGAATGGCCGGAAGTAAGGCCAAGCCCCGCGGCTTCCACCGCTACGAGTTTCACATCTTCATCGTCGAGGAAGTGGTAAAACGAGCCTGCCGCATTGCTGCCGCCGCCTACGCAGGCGATCACGTAATTGGGCGTTTGCTTGCCGGTATGTGCGTTGAGCTGCGCACGGATTTCTTCGGAAATAACCGACTGGAACCGCGCTACCATATCCGGATATGGGTGCGGACCTACCACTGAGCCGATAATGTAATGCGTATCGACCGGGTTATTGATCCAATGGCGCATGGCCTCGTTAGTAGCGTCTTTCAATGTGCGTGAGCCGGAGGTGGCCGGGCGTACTTCCGCACCGAGCATTTTCATGCGGGCCACATTGGGCGCCTGGCGCTCGATATCGATCTCGCCCATGTACACGGTGCATTCGAGGTTCATCAATGCGCACACGGTAGCCGTGGCCACGCCGTGCTGACCTGCGCCGGTTTCGGCTACAATGCGTTTTTTGCCCAGGCGCTGCGCCATCAGGATCTGCCCGATGGTGTTATTCACCTTGTGCGCGCCGGTGTGGCAGAGGTCTTCCCTTTTGAGAAAGATATTGGTTTTATATTTTTCCGAAAGCCGGTTGGCGCGGTAAAGCGGCGTGGGGCGGCCTACGTAATCGCGTAACAAATCGCTGTATTCTTTCTGAAAAGAAGGGTCGTTGATTACTTGCAGGTAATTTTCACGCAACTCTTCGACATTCGGGTACAGCATTTCAGGAATGAACGCACCTCCGAAAGTGCCATAATAACCTCGGTCATTTACCTGATACGACTTCTTTTCTGCAATTGATTCCATAAAAAAATTAAGCTTCCGCTTCTTCTTGTTCTTTTACGCGAAGTAAACTAAATAACTCTTCCAGCTTGGCAATGTCCTTCACGCCTGGCTCGGTTTCAAACTTGCTGTTGACGTCGATGCCGTAAATGGGGAGTGTCTGGGATAATGTGATAATCTCTTCGATGTTTTCGAGGCCGATGCCGCCGCTGAGGAGGAATGGCTTTTCGTTATCGTATTTGCCCAAAAGTTTCCAGTCGAATGCCGTACCGTTGCCGCCCGGCTGATCGCCTTTTGTATCAAACAAAAACAGGTCGCAAAAGGACTTATAATTGTTCAGCATGGCAAAATTGAATTTCTCGTCGATCGAGAACGCCTTGATCACGCTTACGCCCTTCTGGCGGATGCTCCGGCAAATGTCGGGAATTTCGTTGCCGTGCAGCTGCACATATTGCAGGTCGTATTTTTTGACCATATTCAAAATGTGGCCAGGGTTTGCATTTACAAACACACCTACTTTCTTGATGTTTTGAGGGATGCTGCGGATATATTCCTCGTCCAGTTCCTCACCTACGAAGCGCGGCGACTTGTCATAGAAAATAAACCCTATAAAGTTGGGTTGTAAGGCCACTACCTGCTCGATGTTGCCTTGCTGGCGCAATCCGCAAACTTTAATTTTCATAGAACCAGAGGATTTAAATTGCTATGTTGAGTTAAATCTTGTTGCAAACCAGCAAGTGCGGCGCCCGGGTTCGCGGTTTTCATAAATGTTTCTCCTATCAAAAATCCCTTATAGCCGTATTGGAACAGCTTCACGATGGTTTCGGCGTCCTGCAAGCCGCTTTCTGAAATCTTTACAAACTGATCGGGGATGAGCTCGCTAAGCTCGATCGACGTTTCAATGGAGGTTTCAAAAGTTTTGAGATTGCGGTTGTTCACACCTACAATGTCGATATGCTCGCCGGTACTTACAGCCAGTTCTTCCGCATTATGCACTTCCAGCAGCACTTCCAGCCCGAGATCGTGCGCCCTGCGGCTCAAATGGGCGATTTCCGAAGGCGTGAGGTTTGCTGCGATGAGCAGGATCACGTCCGCGCCGATGGATTTGGCTTCGAAAAGCTGGTATTCGTCCACGATGAAATCCTTCCGGAGCATCGGGATCAGCGGATTGGCTTCCCGCGCTGCGAGGAAATCGGCAAACGAACCGCCGAAAAAGTCGGTATCGGTTAGTACTGAAAGACCCACGGCCCCTGCATTCACATAATCCCGGGTCACGATCTGTGGCTGTACGTCGCCATTGATAACGCCTTTCGAAGGGGATTTCCTTTTAAATTCCGAGATAATGCGGGGCGTGGTAGATGATCTTAGTGCCGCGGCGAGCGAAGTAGTTGGGCGCGAGAACAATGGCTCCTTTTCCAGATCGGAAATGGTTCTGTGCTTTTTCGACTCGCTGATTTCTTCCTGCTTGCGGGCGATAATTTTTTCTAAAATATTCATCTAAAAGGCTGTAACTGCAATGATATTAAAAGGGAGAAATACTTCCCCGCTAACTATTCTTCGATCAATTTTTTGAACGCCGCCAAAGCTTTTTTGCTTTCAAGCGATTCCCGCGCGGTTTCCACCGCGTCGGTCAGCGACCATGCCGGATTGGCACAATAGAGCGCCATCGCCGCATTGGCCAGCACCGCTTGCTTTTGCGAAGGCGTGGCCGTGTCGTTCAAAACATTCATAAAAATCCGGGCCGACTCTTCGATTGTTTCGCCGCCTGATAAATCGTCGGCGCGCAAAGTTTGAAGCCCTAAATGAGAGGGGGTAAGAACTTGCTCGGAACGAGCGGTTATAATTTTAAAAGCACCTGTCAATGACACTTCGTCGTAACCGTCTAATGCGTGAAGAACCAGAAATTGCTTATCCGTTTGTTGGTAAAGATAAGCAAAAAGACGCGCTAATTCAAGACTGAATACGCCCACAAGCTGTTTTTTCGGGGATACAGGATTCACCATCGGGCCCAGCATATTGAAGAACGTTTTCACCCCCAATTCCTTCCGTACCGGCGCCACATTCTTCATCGCCGGATGGAACAGAGGGGCATGCAGAAAGCACACGCCCGCCTGGTCGATCTTCCGTTCGAGGTAATCTTTGTCATTGGTGAACTTTGCGCCCAGGTACTCCAGCACCGTCGACGACCCCACGAGCGACGACACGCCGTGGTTGCCATGCTTTGCCACCCTTTGCCCCGCTCCCGCCACTACAAAGCACGAGAGCGTCGAAATATTGAATGTGTCCTTGCCATCACCGCCCGTGCCGCAAACGTCGATCGGATCATACGCCGACAGGTCCACCGAAAGGCATAGCTCCAGCAAGCCGTCGCGGAAGCCTTCCAGCTCTTCCACAGTAATGCTACGCATGGCATAAGTAGTTAAAAAAGAGGCAATTTCTGAATTGGAATACCTGCCGGTTCCAATGCCCATTAATACGTCTTTGGCTTGCGCCTTGTCAAGGACTTTGTATTCAAAAAGATGGCTAAGAATGTGTTTCATGACAGTTTTTAATAGCTAATATCGTCGGGAAAGGTGGGTTATGTCAATGCAAGGGTCAGATCTGCAACCAGTTTTGCAGCATTTCCTTTCCATGCTCGGTCAAAACCGATTCCGGGTGGAATTGAAGCCCTTTTACATCAAATTTCTTGTGCGAAAGGCCCATTACACGCCCTTTTTCGTCCACTGCGGTAATGGCGAGATCGTCCGTAAACGTCTCCGGGATTACCGTCCAGGAGTGGTACCGGCCAACTTTGATCTCGGACGGCAGCCCTTTGAAGATGCGGTCACTGGCGTCTGTTACGATGGCCGTGTCGGCAATGCCGTGCAGCACGTCGGTCATATTCTCCAACTGGGCGCCGTACACCTCTCCTATCCCCTGGTGGCCGAGGCAGATTCCCAGAATGCTTTTCGAAGCACCGTATTCGCGGATGACATCGTGCATAATGCCCGCCTCGGAAGGAATGCCCGGACCCGGCGAGAGCAGTATCTTGTCGTAATTGCCGACGTCTTCCAGCGCGATTTTATCGTTCCGGTAAATGTCCACCTGGTCGTGCAGCTCGCGGAGGATATACACAAGGTTGTAGGTGAAAGAATCGTAATTGTCGAGCACTAATATTTTCATGATTTCAAATCGTTTTTAAAGTCCTTCTGCAACTTGAATGGCCTGGCGCAATGCGGCCAGCTTGCTGTTAATCTCCTGCAATTCGCTTTCGACATTCGATTTGGCGACCACGCCCATTCCGGCGCGGAAGAAAAGCGTGTTATCCTTGCTGAGGAACGTACGGATGGCAATGGCGTGGTTGAAATCCCCATTGAAGTCCATAAAACCGATGGCTCCGCCATAAATGCTGCGGTTGCAGTTCTCCATCTGGTCGATGAGCTTCATCGCATTATGCTTCGGTGCGCCGGATAATGTGCCCGCAGGAAAAGTGTCCGCTACCAGTTGCAATGGATTGACGTCCTTGTTCATTTTCCCCACCACCTTCGACACGAGGTGGATCACGTGCGAGTAGTATTGAACTTCCTTGTAATTTGTGACTTTTACGGCGTCGCAGCTGCGGCTCAGGTCATTCCGTGCCAGATCGACCAACATCACGTGCTCAGCGGTCTCTTTGGGGTCGTCCAGCAGGGCTTGTGCGGCTTCTGCATCAGCCTGGTCGTCGCCCGTGCGGCGGAATGTGCCGGCAATGGGGTGAATTTCGGCCTGGCCGTTCTTGATAAAAATCTGTTTTTCGGGAGACGATCCGAAGATCTTGTAATTGCCGTAATCGAAGTAGAAGAGGTAAGGCGAAGGATTGATGGAACGCAATGCACGGTAAACATTGAATTCGTCGCCCTGAAATTGGCGGCTGAACCTGCGCGAAGGCACGATTTGGAATACATCCCCACGGAGGCAGTGATCGATGCCTTTCTGGATCACTTTCCGCATTTCGTCGTCGGTCACGTTGGAAGTCTCATCGGCGGTAATGCTGAAACCATACTGCGGGAAGTTCCGGTTCTTGATCAACACCTCGATCTGGTCGATGCCGCCTTCTTCCGTGGTCTCGCCATACTGATGTTCAAAAATGTAAAGCTCGTTTTTGAAGTGGTTAATGGCGATAACGTATCTGTAAACCTGGTAGAATATCTGGTCGATTTCCGTTTCGGCATTCGTAGGCTGAATTTCGATATCCTCGAAATACGTCACCGCGTCATAAGTCATATGCCCGAAAAGGCCGTTGGTGATGAAGGGAAACTTACTTTTTTCGGACTTAAAGCTCTGCGCGAAGCCGTACAATGCCTGCACGGCGTCTTTGCGGTTGGCAAGCTCAAAAGTAGCGATGTCGCCGTCCGGAAACTGCTGCGTGACCGTGCTGTTATTCAGTTTGAAAGAAGCGATCGGGTCGCAGCAGATGTATGTAAATGAGTTTTCGTTGCCGTGGTAATCCGAGCTTTCGAGCAGGATGGTATTGACGAAACGGTCGCGCAGTTTCAGGTAAATGGAAACGGGCGTCAATGTATCCGCCAGGAGCTTTTTGTGGCGTGTGGTGATCTGATAAGTCTTGTCCAGGGTTTTCATGTGCAAGTTGTAATGTAAAGTGTATAAAAAAACGGCTCGCTGTCAGGATGAACAGCGAGCCGTTTGAATGTATATTTTGATTCTATACCATGCAATAGCCTTTACTTGTCCATCTTAGAAGGATAAGCACGCCACCACCAAATAGTATTGAATAATTTCATAGTTGAAAATTGCCTTGCGGCCGTTACGGTCACAAATATAGGAAAAAGAATTATCGCTGCAGTATTCTGCAAAATATTTCTGCAAGAATTTGCAAAGGACTTATTCTGCACGAATCAAAAAGTTAACTAATGCTGAATTTAAAGCGTTTTTCGATACTGTCATAGTGACAGCATGATCACTTCAAACTACAAAAAGCATCCCTTATGAGGATGCTTTTGCTTTAATAATTGTGGCGACTACCTACTTTACCAGGTTTGATCCAAGTATCATCGGCGGAACTGGGCTTAACTTCTCTGTTCGGGATGGGAAGAGGTGAACACCAGTCCAATAGTCACCAACAAGCTCTTTGAGTTATCAATGAACCAGTCATTGATTTTCATGTCATATTGGAAGTAGAAGAGATGAAGGATAAAGATTAAATGTGCAAGCTGTTGGGTAATTAGTACTGCTCAGCTGAGTGTATTTCGACACGTGTACCTGCAGCCTATCAACGTCGTAGTCTACAACGACCCTTATGTGGAAGATTCATCTTCGGGCTAGTTTCGCACTTAGATGCTTTCAGCGCTTATCTATTCCCCACATAGCTACCCGGCCATGCTACTGGCGTAACAACCGGCTCACCAGCGGTGGGTCCAACCCGGTCCTCTCGTACTAAGGTCAGCCCCCGTCAATCTTCCTACGCCCACCACAGATAGGGACCGAACTGTCTCACGACGTTCTGAACCCAGCTCGCGTGCCACTTTAATCGGCGAACAGCCGAACCCTTGGGACCTTCTCCAGCCCCAGGATGTGACGAGCCGACATCGAGGTGCCAAACCTCCCCGTCGATGTGAGCTCTTGGGGGAGATCAGCCTGTTATCCCCGGCGTACCTTTTATCCTTTGAGCGATGGCCCTTCCATACAGAACCACCGGATCACTATACCCTGGTTTCCCACCTGCTCGACCCGTCGGTCTCGCAGTCAAGCCTGCTTGTACTATTGCACTCCACACACGGTTACCAAGCGTGTTGAGCAGACCTTTGGAAGCCTCCGTTACACTTTTGGAGGCGACCACCCCAGTCAAACTACCCACCATGCACGGTCCTTGACGCAGTCAAGTTAGATCCCAGGCCAGCGAAGGGTGGTATTTCAACGTTGGCTCCTGAACGCCTGGCGACGCCCAATCACAGCCTCCCACCTATCCTACACATCCCTGACCCGAAAACAATGCAAAGCTATAGTAAAGGTGCACGGGGTCTTTCCGTCCCGTGGCGGGTAAGCGGCATCTTCACCGCTACTACAATTTCACCGAGCTCACGGCCGAGACAGTGCCCAGATCGTTACACCATTCGTGCAGGTCGGAACTTACCCGACAAGGAATTTCGCTACCTTAGGACCGTTATAGTTACGGCCGCCGTTTACTGGGGCTTCGATTCAATGCTTCCCTTGCGGTAACATCCCCTCTTAACCTTCCAGCACCGGGCAGGTGTCAGGCCCTATACGTCATCTTTCGATTTGGCAGAGCCCTGTGTTTTTGCTAAACAGTCGCCTGGGCCATTTCTCTGCGGCCTCTCTTGCGAGGAGGCTCCCCTTCTCCCGAAGTTACAGGGTTAATTTGCCGAGTTCC